>CATYWI010000091.1 GCA_958414155.1 uncultured Anaerotruncus sp.
TCCCAGCGATGGTTCGTCCATCATGATGAGCCGCGGGCGGCTCATCAGCGCACGTCCCACAGCAAGCATCTGCTGCTCGCCGCCGGAAAGTGTTCCCGCAAGCTGCCAGCTACGCTCGCCGAGCCGCGGGAACAGCGAATACACGTACTCGATGTCGTCCGCAAGGCTGTCGCGGCGCAGGTATGCCCCGATGCGCAGGTTTTCAAGCACGGTGAGGTTAGGAAAAACGCGGCGTCCCTCCGGTACGAGCGTGACGCCCTTGGCGACTATCCTGTCCGGTGTCAGCCCGGTGAGCTCGTCGCCGCAGAATTTTATACTGCCGGACTTGGGACGCACTATGCCCGACACCGCGCGGAGAATGGTCGATTTTCCCGCGCCGTTGGCGCCGATGAGGGTCACTATCTTTCCCTCCTCAACGTCAAGGGAAATACCGCCCACCGCGCCGATGCCGCCGAAGTTTACCACGAGGTCGCGTATTTCAAGTATGTTACTCATCGTCTGCCACCCCTAAGTACGCGTCGATGACGCGCTGATTCGCCTGCACCTCGGCAGGCGTGCCCTCGGCTATCTTTTTGCCGAAATCTATTACGTATATGCGGTCGGATATGCCCATTACAAGGTTCATGTGGTGCTCGATCAGGAAGATCGTAAGCCCCAGCTCATCGTGTATCTGCTTGATGAACGCAGTCAGCTCGTCGGTCTCCTGTGGGTTCATGCCTGCCGCAGGCTCGTCAAGCAGAAGCAGCGTGGGCTGCGTTGCCAGTGCGCGCGCTATCTCAAGCTTGCGCTGCTTGCCGTAAGGAAGCGCCGTTGCAATCTCGTCGCGCTCGTCGTAAAGATTCACAAGCGTCAGAAGCTCGTCAACGCGCTCGCGCATCGCGCGCTCCTCGCGGCGGTTCAGCATGAACGTCGCTGTGAATATGTTGGACGTGCGGCGCAGATGCATCGCAACGAGCACATTCTCAAACACGGTCATGGTCCTGAAAAGGCGGATGTTCTGGAAGGTACGCGCCATGCCGAGCGCAGTTATCTGGTCCGGCGTTTTGGTTATGGTGCGGCGATACATATCCGCGTTTTCTCCCGCGTAGAGCTTTTTCATCTTGCCCGTCGGGTGATTTTCAAGAATGAGCTTGTCGTTGAAGTATATCGCGCCGTTAGTCGGCTGGTACACGCCGGTGACGGCGTTGAACGCGGTCGTCTTGCCCGCTCCGTTGGGACCGATGAGGGAGACTATCTCGCCCTCGTCCACACGCATGGAAAAGTTGTTTACCGCGATCACGCCGCCAAACTGCATGGTGACGTTTTCAAGCCGAAGTATGTTTTTCATTCCGCATCACCGGCTTTCTCTTCTTTTTTGCGCTTCCCCTTGCCGCGGAAAAGTCCCTTCACCGCGCGGACTATGCGCAGCGAGCTGAACTCGTGGTCTCCCATAATGCCGCGGCGGAAGAAAAGCACGAATATCATGATTATCACCGAAAAGACCACAAGGCGGAAACCGTTGCGGAACACCGGCGAGGATATGCCGAGGAATTTGCCGCTGTCAAGTCCGCGCAGCCACCATTCCTGCGACGCGATGTAAAGGAAGCTGGCAAGCACCGAGCCGGTGATGGAGCCGATGCCCCCGATTACAACGATGAGAAGTATCTCGTAAGTCAGCGCCGAGGTGAAGGGCGCGGCGTTGGTGGATCCGATGTACACTGCGTAAAGTGCTCCGCCGATGCCGGCAAAGAAGGAGCTGACAACAAAGCTGAGCATTTTATGGTGCGCAAGGTTGATGCCCATTGCCTCTGCGGCTATCTCGTCGTCGCGTATCGCCTTGAAAGCTCTGCCGTAGGTCGAACGGATGAGCAGGGCTATCACGCCTATGCAGACAAACGCTATGATGAAAAACGGGATGACAAAGGACGCCTTTTTGAAGGGCGTATCGCTGAGAGCATCCTTGAAGGTGCCGAGGTTGCTTATCGGGAAGGAGCCGTTGGTGAGTCTGCCCAGCTTATCCCACTGTATGATCGTGCGGAGTATCTCGGCAAATCCGAGCGTTGCAATGGCAAGATAGTCGCTTTTGAGTTTGAGCACGGGAAGTCCGATAAGGAACGCGAACACCGATGCGCAAACGCCCGCAAGCAATATGGCAACTATTATGGGCAGCCTGAAGTTTACAAGAGGCTCGCCCGAAAAGCCGTACACCATGGCACGGCTGGCATCGTCAATGGAAAATATAGAATAAACGTATGCGCCGATAAGCATAAATCCCGCCTGACCGAGCGAAAACAGCCCGGTGAAGCCGTTAAGAAGGTTCATCGACACAACAACGACTGCGTAAACGCACCCCTTTTCGAGCACCTTTACTATCATGTCGTAGGACTTTGAGGTGCCGTCGATCACAAAAAGCACTGCAACAAGAAGGCAGAACAAAATTATGTTGCCTATCGCGTTGCGCTTTCTATCTGCCGCATTAAGCGTTTTCATGATACACCTCTCAGACCTTTTCGGTCGTCTTCTCGCCGAAAAGTCCGGTGGGCTTTACGCAGAGAATGACGATAAGCAGGGCAAACGTAAATGCATCGGAGAAGGTGGACATGCTCACGCCCGCTATCTTTACCGAGCGGATGAGGTTCTCGCATATTCCGATGATAAACGCGCCGATAACAGCGCCGGGAATGGAGCCGATTCCGCCGAACACGGCGGCAACAAAGGATTTGAGTCCCGGCATTGAACCCGATGTCGGTATTACCGACGGGTAGTTGGTAAAATAAAGCACCGATCCGACCGCAGCCAGCAGCGAGCCGATTATGAACGTCGCGCTGATAACACGGTTGATCTTTATGCCCATGAGCTGCGCCGTTTCAAAATCCTTGGACACGGCGCGCATGGCGATCCCTATCTTTGTGAAGCGGATGAGCAGAACAAGCGCGGCGACGAGAACTATCGTCAGCACCGGCGTTATGAGAGTAACGCGCTTTGTGGTGGCACCGAACACCGTTACCATGTCGGAAAGCCACGGCATCGCAGGGTAGGTCTTGGCAAGACCGCCGGTGACGTAGAGCGCCACGTTCTGAAGCATATACGACACGCCGATGGCGGATATCATGACCGACATACGGGGCGCCGAACGAAGCGGCTTGTACGCCGCGCGCTCAACGGCAAAGCCGAGGAGCATTGTCATTACAAGTACAAACGGTATCGCCGCGGCAAGCGGCATCCAGGTGACCGCGTAGACCATCATAAGTCCCGCGACCATGAATATATCGCCGTGCGCAAAGTTTATCAGGCGCAGAATGCCGTAGACCATGGTGTAGCCTATCGCTATCAGCGCGTACTGCCCGCCGATGGATATTCCGGCTAAAATGTAATCCATATAAATTCCTCTTATCTTCTGCTTATATTCTGCGCTTTGTGCGCAGGGTGAAGTTAATTAGAGCATCAAACGCCATTCGGGCCGGGGCGCATTTACGCGCCACAGCCCCAAAGAACGGCATCGATATGGCCCGGACGATCAGACGCCCTGCTCCTTAACAAAGACCCACGCGCCGGTTGTGGTATCGGCGGCCTTTATGTAGGCGACTTTGCGGTCGGCGTCTCCGTTTACCGAGTCGAATTTGATGTCGCCGGTAACGCCCTTGTATTCAACGCCCCAAAGCGCTTCCATGATCTTGGCAGGATCGGTGGACTTCGCAGCCTTTGCAGCCTCAAGCGCCACAAAGTACGAGTCATATCCCATGGCGGAAACAGCAGAAACTATGTCGTTGCCGCCGTTGTTGGTAAGGTTGGTCTTGTCGGCGTTCAGCCACTTCTTGAAGCCCTCGTCGAATTCCTTGTTGCCGCCCTCCTGATAGAAGGTGGTGATGTTGATGGTAACATCCTTGCCCTTGGCTGTCTCAAGAATAACGTTGCTGTCCCATGTGTCGCCGGCGTAAAGCGGAATGCCGACCTTCTGGGAAGCGGCAGCCTCAACGATGAGCTGTGCGTAGGAGAGCGAGGTGGGAGCAAATATTACTTCCGCGCCGCCGTTTTTGGCATTAGTTATATAGGACGTGAAGTCCGCCTGGTTGGACGGGAAGTTGTCGGATATGACCTTTCCGCCGAGAGCCTCAAACGCTGTCTTGAAGCTGCTGGAAAGTCCGAGGTCGTAGGCGTTGCCAAGCTCGGCAAGCGTGTAGGCGGTCCTGATGCCCTGATCCCATGCGTACTTTGCAAGCACCGATCCCTGGAACGGATCGAGGAAGCAGATGCGGAAATAGTGCTTGTTGCCCTCGGTGACCTGCGTGTTGGTGCAGGTGATGCCGATGGCGGGAATGCCCGCTTCCTTGAATACGGGGGATGCCGCAATCGAAACGGACGAGCCGTAAGAACCGACAACTACCGAAACGCCCTTGTTTACAAGCTCGGACGCCGCAGTGACAGCCTTGTCGTCGGCGGACTGGTTGTCAACTTCAACAAGCTCAACTTTGTATGTAACACCGTCGATATCAACAGTGGGGCATACGCTGTTGGCGTATTTTATACCGAGAGACTCCTGTTTGCCGCCCGCGCCGTTCGGTCCGGACGCCGGCTCAAACACGCCGATCTTAAGTACCTTTTCATCGCTCTTGTCGCCGCAGGCAACAAAGCACACCGATACCATTATCAGTGCAAGTACCAATGCAAGAAATTTTTTCATTTTTCGTTCCTCCGAAAGAAATATAAGCATAAAACGCACGCAAATCGCCGAAATATGCAACTTGTGACGTCGCAACTTTCATATTTTTCATGATTATACCCTCTTTTTGCCGTCTTGTCAACAGTAAAATGAATAAAAAAGACCGAAATTGAGCATTTTCAGCCATTTATACAAAAAAAACACCGCAACGCGGCGCTACATGAGTAAAAAAGTCAAGAGAGGATATGAGTGATCTATCGCTTGCGCGATATGATATATTCCGCTTTGCGGAATATGGTATCCGCTTCGCGGATGTGAGGAAGATTTCCCCTCCTCATACGACGCGCTACGGTTTTAGAAATGCTTGCGTTAAAACACGAAGCGGCTTAACTCGGCAGAGGGCCCAAACTTTAAAATCTGCATTATACTTTATTCCCTGCCTACGGATAGAGGAGGACTTTTTTAGATTTCGCGATAGCGAAATCTTCATTATTCTTCATGAAAATAAAAAAAACAGAGATCAGATATAAACCTGCTCTCATTTTATGGGTACGTTACTTCATTTTCTGAAGAAACTTAAGACGTGAAATATGATATAAACCGGTACTTACCTCGCCGACAAGTTCCCCCATGTTCAGATGTAACTAAAGACGTGTAGTAGATAAAACTCTGTACTAACTTCACGGTCGGGGTATGAAGATATGAGTCTGCCAAAACGCCACCCGAGTATAAAGAAAACCCCGCCGAGCCGTGTAACCGCCGGTTGGAAACCCTGCCGAGCAAGGTGGGATCTTATCTCGGGCTTTACTGCTCCCAGCGTCCCCGGCGCGAGGCAAGACAAGTCAATTGCGGTCGCGCCGGGGGAGGTCTGCAAACCACCCTCGAATCCATATTTCAGATCCCTTGAAAGTAGTGTCGGTTCCGTTCAGACGGTTATCACGAACTAAGCAGGAAAAAAATCAGTAGCAGGTACGAGCCTTATTCGGCATCGTAGTCGTATTCGGCGTCAAAGGCATCGTCAAAGGTCGCGGCAACGCGGTCAAACTCGGCGTCGTCCTCGATCTCGATAAGCTCCTCCTCGCCCGCATCATCCTTAACGCTCTTGAGAATGATGTACTCGGTAAAGCCGCCGTCCTCGTCGGCAGAGCCTGCCGGGATAAGCGCAAAGTACTGTACCCCGTCGACCACACAGCCGCCGATGACCTCGAATTCTATCTCGTTGTTGTCCTCATCAAGCAGAGTTACCGTCTCCGCCTCAAACAGTTCTTCGTTTGTTTTGTTGTTTTTTGTATTGTCCATCG
>CATYWI010000092.1 GCA_958414155.1 uncultured Anaerotruncus sp.
TCGTCTATATCACTTTTCACGGCGCGGCGCAGTGCAATCACTTCGGCTTCAGCCGTCATAGCGCGCCATATATTCCGCGATATCCGCCTCGCAGGAGCGCATGGCAAGTATCGTATCGCCGAAGAGCCGGTCAAGCTCCCAGCCAAGGCGATCGGCGCCGGTGCGTATCACCTCACGCGAGCAGCCTGCGGCAAATTTTTTATCCTTGAATTTCTTTTTGAGGCTCGATACCTCCATATCCATGACGCTCCTTGACGGGCGCATGAGCGCTGTCGACCAGATAAGCCCTGTCAGCTCGTCCGCCGCGAAAAGCACCTTTTCCATTTCATGCTCCGGCTCGATATCACAGCATATCTCATAGCCGTGCGAGCAGACGGCGTGTATCATATCCTCGCCGACACCGCCGGCGGCAAGCAATTCGGGCGCTTTTTTGCAATGCTCGTCGGGGTAAAGTTCAAAATCAATGTCGTGCAGAAGCCCGACGATGCCCCAGTAGTCAGCCTCGTCGCCGTATCCGAGTTTTTCGGCATACCGGCGCATAACGCCCTCGACGGTCAGCGCGTGCTGAATGTGAAACGGTTCTTTATTGTATTTGCGGAGAAGCGCAAACGCCTCGTCCCGTGTTATATTGCTTTTTCTCATTTTTGGTCCTTTTTGTTTGCCTGATTATTTCAGAAAGAATTATACCACAATACGGGGCAAAAAACAAGATAAAAATATCATCAACGCGCGTCATGCCGAGCTATCTCGGACACAAATAAAAAAGTCGCCGGGAATCATTCACGAAATTCTGCGGCGTGGGCAAAATATAAACCAATGGTTGATGAAAACTTTCCCGCAAGCGGTTGACAAACGGCGAAAGGAATGCTATACTGTTACCGTAACAAAAAATTCAGTCAAAGGAGGCGATCATTAAGATGAAGACCTGTATTTATCGGATGTCGGATGTATCGCCTGCGGTATACTGAACGTAAGGCTTATACTGTTTTATGCACATCCGGTCCCGGGTGTGTGTTTTTGTTTGTCCCGAACGTTTTTTTGCGGCAAACATGCTTCCTTATGCACCCGTCTGGGTGCTTTTTATTTTCACGGGAAGTCACCGGAATATAAAAGCCCGGCATACGGAAAGGAGATTTTTTATTATGAACACGAACACGACAACAGCACTTTTTTACAACGAAACGGGAGATGTACATGAAGAGATTAAAAAACAAATTATTATCCATGGAGTCTGACACGGCAACATACAATGCTATGTATGAGGGGAGTATATACATCCAGGACCCGACGCATCCGTCGATAGATCCTTATGTCGATCACTGTCCGATATACTACAATGAAAGCGTCGGATTCGAAATAACCGCAACACACAAGCTGGCGCTCGACAAGCCGACGGTGGTGATCGGTATTCCCTGCGCCACGCTCGGGATCGCCATCCCCGACAAGTCTGCCGAAAGCGCAGAGGCAGACTTCTGCCTCCGCGCCTTCAAAAAATATATCGATGAGCTGAACGCCGGGCTGTACAACAGAAGCCGTCCCGATAACGAGAACGGCAAGTACTATACTCGTGCTCCGGGCGGCGAGGTGATACGCAGAAATTCAGCCTACTTTGAGCTGCGCCCGCAAAAAGATTACACATACGGTTCGGGATCAACTGTTTATCTGTTGTCCGACGGGATCGCCCGTCCGCCGGTCATGTGTCTGTGCATCCGCATTCAGGTCCAATTGCCCAAAAAGAAGTTGCGGAAATCATTGCGGATGCTGTGTCGGGACCTGCCCGATGCGGTCGATCGGTTTATTTCGGATATCAATGGTCTGGGGGCGGCTGCGGAGCTTGCAAAAAAGCAATCGGCGATCCGCGCATGGCTGAAAAACAGCGATTATTGCGCTTTTTTGGCGAACGGCAGCATCCTTCCCCGCGCCAAGGGGACCGACCTGCCGATGCCGGGCGCAGTTCCGTTCATGTCTGCGCCGGACGACGAGATCGAGGTCTTCGGCGTGAGGGGCATGGGGATCAGACGGGGCGTTACCGTCATTACGGGCGGCGGATATTCGGGAAAATCCACCTTGCTCGATGCGATATCCGCAGGCATTTATGACCACGCCCTCGGCGACGGCCGCGAGCTCTGCATTACGGACGACAGTGCCGTCACCATATCCGCCGAGGACGGACGAAGCGTAAAGCACGTCAATATTTCGCCGTTTATCAAGTGGCTGCCCGGCGGCGACTCCCGTGATTTCTCCACCGACCATGCCTCCGGCTCGACCTCGCAGGCGGCGAACATAATGGAGGCGGTCGAATGCGATGCCAAGCTGTTGCTTATCGACGAGGACAGAAGCGCAACAAACTTTATGATCCGCGACCGCATGATGAAGGAACTGATCGAAAAAGAACCTATCACACCCTTCACAGACCGGGTGAACGAACTTTATAAGGCACACGGCGTATCCACCATTCTTGTTATCGGAGGAAGCGGAGAATATCTTTCCGTCGCCGATAAGGTATATATGATGGAGGACTATCTGATCCGCGATGTGACCGAAAAGTCAAAAGACATATGCAGATCATGTAATGTGACCGCCGTACTGCCCGCTCCCGCGGATTGGCAGCAATGCAGGACCCTTTATTCCGACCGCTTCACCTCTTATCCGGAGGGCAGCGGCACTGAAAAGCTTGAGGTCTCGGATATGGGATTCATAATCATCGGCGACGAGAGGATAGACGTTCGCGGATTTCACGATATCGTTTCTCCGCGTCAGCTCGACACGCTCGGGTTTATGCTGAGATATCTGGAGCTGACCAGTGCCGACCGAAGGATCGATATCGAAAAAAATATAAACGATATGTATAAGCGTATCGATGAGGAAGGCATCGACTTTCTCTATTCGACCTTCTTTACGACATGTAAAAGATTTCTCGACCTGCCGCGCAAGCAGGAGCTGAAGGCGCTGATAAACCGTATGCGAAGAATCAATATGGTAAAAAGCACACCGTAGATATGAGCGCACCGGTGCCGTCAAGCACCGTGAACATTGCGTCGCCCTCCGCAGCGTGCGTCGAGCTCTCCTCTTCTCATTCCGAAAACCTCGTGATAAATATATTACTTTAGAATTATGCCACAATGCGAGACAAAAAATATCTTAGTCTACCGCGCGACCAATTAAGCCGATGCGGACGGTTATACTGTCCAACACTGCCCTTGCTGATCCTTTAAGATTGTGATATAATATAATCAGATATAATATAATCAAATCATATGAACGCATGGAGGTGTGGCATGAAAAGAAGCTGCATGAGGACCTTTCTTGACATTTTGTCGGCATCGCTGATTACAATTATCTTGTATATTGGTCTTTACTTTATTTGGGGTGCGATTGCCCGGGAATCGCAGAACGAAAAACTGTTTCTTTTATTGCTTTCAACAATGACAAGCATCGTTTACGCCGTAATTTTGTTCTGCATAACAAAGGTGAGAAAAGACCGGGGCGAAAAGGAGTTGCTTGAAGATTACGGTGAAACCCGTGTATATTCGCTGCGCGACGATATACCTACGATGCTGCGTCATGAGCGTATTTGTCTGATCATGCTTGCCGTAGTGACCCTCGCCTGTTTTGCCATGAACAAGCTTGATGTTCTCGTATTTCACAAAAAAACCTTTTCCGCCGTTACATTTATATTTTTCCCGCTGTTCCTTTTCAGCACCTGTTTCAATGCCGAAATTATAGGATACATCATCGGCGCAATATTGACAGAGGCAGCATACATCGTCCTTGTTCTCGCATACAGAAGAAAAAAATATATTCACTGGAAGCATCCGTCGGAGAAATAAAATGCAGTTCAGCAGCAAATTGAAAGAGTTAAGAGCCAACGCCGGGCTAACGCAGGAAGAGGTCGCCAAACGCCTGTACGTATCCTCGCAGACTGTTTCAAAGTGGGAACGCGGGCTTCTCACGCCGGACATCAAGCTTTTACCGCGCATAGCAGTGCTTTATCGTACATCTATCGACTCGATATTCAGCATGGAATCCGTGTGGGACGAGGAACACGAAAAAAAGCTGCGTGAGAAAATAAACCTATTCCACGCAACGGGTAAATATGAGCTTGCCTACGATACCATGCTTGACGAAATAGAGCTTCGTCCCGACAAATTTCAGGATTACTGCAACATTATGCTTTATGTTTTGCAGCGAAAAATGTTTGACGAAACACATATCCGTCGTATGCTGCAGCTTTCCGAATACGCCAATGAATACTGCAAATGCGATGACATACGCAATGAGATATGCAGGCTGATGCTTCAGATATGCAGTTTTTCGGACAGTGCCGAAATAAGAAAAAGAGCCGTTGGATATTACAAGAAATTACCGCAGCTAAAGCACAGCCGCGAGGTGTATGCCGGGTTTGTAATGGAACCCGCCGAATACTCCGCTCAGCTCAGAAAAAACATAACATACACGATCGATCTTGCCGAGTGTGCCATACGCGGACTGATCACCGGAGATATGACTGACGAAGAAAAACTGTTTTATTTTAAAAAAGCCGCCGCACTGTTTGAAACAATAAACGACGACCGGTATGCAGGCTTTTACGACTTTCCGCTTATTTGCGACTACTGCGAAATAGCCCGGTTGCTTTTATCGCTCGGAGATCGTGATGAAGCGGATAAGTATGTTAAAAAAATCATTTTCATAATACAACGGCAAATTGACCCAGAAGAAACGGTTTCGCCGCTCATCGGCAATCCAATTCCGGAAGGACACACGCACCCGCTCACAAAATGTAAAATGCTTTTGAAAAACATGCTCTCATCACCGACGTTCGCCGAATATCGGGAAAAACTGCAACACATTGCAGCCGAGATAGACTCGAAGTGAGCCGTCGGCAATGATTTTTTGCCATCGGGAAAACCGAAAAATATAAAGGCATGGGCAAAAAACTACCAATACAATATCAATAAAAGCAAAAATGCCGGTCGAAATCCCGGCATTTTTGCTGCAGCACTCGGGACTATCCTAAGCTTTGTGCTGTTTTCAGTACGAGACCACGAGCTGCATTTTGAATTTTTCCTCGCCGTAAACCGCGTGAGGAATGTCCTTGGGCATGATGAGCGTCTCGCCGGCGTTAAGAATGAACACATCTCCGCCGACTGTGAAGCGTCCGGTACCGTCAAGCACCGTGACCATCGCGTCGCCCGCCGCTGCGTGCGTGGATATCTCCTCGCCCTTGTCAAACGAAAAGAGCGTCATGCTGACTTTGTCGTTCTGCACGAGCGTCTTGCTCACGACCTGCCCTGCCTGGTATCCGATCTGATCAGCCAGTGTGATCTTTTCTTTCTTTGCGATATTCTTGTACATTTTAACGTCTCCGTTTTTTGTTTATTTGTGGCAACGACCGGCCGTCAACGCTTTCTCAAGCGACCGAGCACACGCCCCGCACAGGATATCTCGGTAAAGTCCTTGAGCAGGATCCTGCCGTACTCGGGGTTGAGAGAAATGAGACAATCTCCGCCGAATATTTTGAAATAGCCGTTACCGTCAAGGATATACACGCACGGCTCGCCGACCTCAACGGCATCGCAGCTTTCGACCAGAAGAACATCGCCGTTGTGATATTTCGGCTCCATGCTGTTTCCGCTTATGCGAAGCGCAAAATCCGCCCCGTCGGTCTTTTTATCGCGCGGGATGGTTATGCTCTCCGCGCTCTCGCCGTCAAGATATTCGCCGATACCTGCCGACACGGGAAGGTCATAAAGCGGTATCTCGCGTTTTCCGCCCAGCGCTCCGGTCGCCTCGCCATAGCGGCGGCGTACCGTTCCGCGGTTACGGATAATACCTGCATCCGCCGCAACACCGCCGTAAACGGAACGGCTTATGCGCTCATTCTCCTTACCGAGCACAAGCACAACCAGCTC
>CATYWI010000093.1 GCA_958414155.1 uncultured Anaerotruncus sp.
GTAGCACAAGCGCCGCTGCAATCAGGACGTTTGCCGTTTTTTTAATTATTTTAACGATCTTTTTATTCTGCATTTTCGGAACTTCCGTTTTCAATAGCCTGTTTTTCCGCCAAGGGAATCGTCATTTTCGATCCACTCGGACACATCGATCACGCGGTAATTCTCGCGGTCGTCGCGAACGATGACACGTGCAATGCCCGCATTTATTATCTGCCGCTTGCACATCATGCATGACGTTGTGCCGGGCATTACCGAACCGTCTGCCGGAGACGTACAGCACATGTAAAGTGTAGAACCGAGCATCTGCTCGCGCGGTGCGGCGATTATGGCATTTGCCTCCGAATGCACTGCGCGGCAAAGCTCGTATCTTTCCCCGCGCGGTATGCCGAGCGTCTCGCGATAGCATTCGCCAAGCTCGTTGCAGTTTGCCCTTCCGCGCGGCGCACCGTTATATCCCGTGGAAACTATAACGTCGTTTTTCACGATTATCGCACCGAACCGGCGGCGCAGGCATGTGCTGCGCTCCGACACCGTTTGCGCTATGTCAAGATAGTAATTGTCCTTTGAGCGTCTTTCCATAACATTCATTACGGATGCCTCTCTTTCTTTTTTATTCAGATACCGCGTTCTTTGACGAACCCCGCAAGAAATTCGCGGAACTCTGCGCCAAGCTCCGGGTCGTCAAACGCACGGACTACGTTTGCACTCAGGAATCCCAGCTTTGAGCCGAGATCAAAGCGTTTTCCTTCAAAATCAAGAGCCGTCATGCCTCGTGAGCGCGCCAGTGTGCGCATGGCATCGGTAAGCTGGATCTCTCCGCCGACTCCGGGAGGCGTCTCGTTGATGATATCGAATATGTCAGGCGTGAGCAGGACTCTGCCGAGTATCGAGTAATTGCTGAATATCTCCTCCCGCGTGCGGGGCTTTTCTATCATGTCGTCAACAAAGAATTCGCGCTCGCTGCCATCGATGGGATGAGTGCGGAGCGAGCAATATTTCATGACCAGTTCCTCGGGGACAGTTTTGACGCCGCAGACGGCTCTGCCGTATTTTTCATAGCTCTCTATCATCTGTGCAACGACAGGCTTTTCCGAGAAAATGATATCGTCGCCGTACAGCACGGCAAACGGCTCGTTTCCCACAAATGACCGGGCGCATCCAACGGCATGTCCCAGTCCGCGCGCCTCCTTCTGCCGTATGAAATAAACGCGTGCTCCGAAGGCGTTGCCCGTCTCGCGCATTTTTTCTATCTCGCCGGCTTTGCCGCGCGCGGCAAAATGAGCCTCATATTCGGGAGAGTAGTCAAAGTAATCTTCCATAACGCCCTTGCCGCGTCCGGTGATTATCAGAATGTCTTCTATTCCGCTTTTCGCCGCCTCTTCAACGAGGTAGGACATTGCGGGTCTGTCAACTATCGGGAGCATTTCCTTCGGCACTGCGCGCGCTATCGGGAGCATACGCGTTCCGAGTCCCGCGGCGGGAATAACGGCTTTTTTTATCTTCGGCATCGTTTTTTCGTTCGGCATGACTGCCTCCTTGCTATTGACTTTGTTAAATAATATTATAACTCTATTTGCAGTCTAAATCAATACCTTTCTTGAAATTCGGGTGTGCTTTGAGCTTATTTTCGGAAAACAGTCTCATTTTCGTCACTCACCGCTTGCCCTCACACAGCTTTTTTTGCAAATCTGCCCTTTGGGGAGCGGCAAACGATTGATTTTCACGGCATAACGTGATATAATTATATTTGTATATTTGATTCTCTTATATCACGGAGACCGATATGGAAAAAGAAAAGATAAACAGAATAAATGAACTGGCGAAAAAATCGCGCGAGGCAGGGCTTTCCGAATCCGAGGCAGCCGAGCAGGCAGCCCTGCGCGCCGAATACATCGCCGAAATACGCGCCCAGATACGCGGTGAGTTTGACAGCACGGTGATCGAGCGTCCGGACGGAACGCGCGAAAAAGTGAGCGAAAGACGCAAAGACCATGAGTAATGATCTTCTTTTTGAGCTTGTGACTCACACGCCGGAGGAGACGGAGGAGGCTGGCGCTCGTCTCGCCCGGCTCATGGAAAGCCGTGCGGATCTGCCGGCGTTCGTTGCGCTTTACGGCGATCTCGGAGCAGGCAAAACGGCGTTCGTGCGCGGATTCGCCTCGGTGACGTCTCCCGGATCGGCAGTGCGTTCCCCCACCTTTGCGCTTGTGAATGAATACCGCCGCGGAGCGCGTCCGGTTTTTCACTTTGATATGTACCGCATAGAAGACGATGACGAACTTTATTCCTCCGGCTTTTACGACTATGAGAGCCGCGGCGGGTACTGTCTCGCCGAATGGTGCGAAAATATCCCCTGGGCGCTTCCCGCAGACCGTATACGCGCGGAAATATCCAAGACCGGAAATACCGATGAGCGCAGGATAACCGTTGAACACATAAACGAAAAGGAGAACGCCAAATGAAAATACTGGCTGTTGACAGCACTGCAAAAACCGCCTCTGCGGCGCTTTGCGACGGTGAACGTCTGCTTGCCGAATACACACTGAACAACGGCAACACGCACAGCGAAACGCTTTTGCCGATGGTCGAAGCCATACTCTCCGCCTTTGCGATGAAGCCGCATGATGTCGATCTTTTTGCATGCTCGGCTGGTCCCGGCTCCTTTACCGGAGTGCGCATAGGAGTTGCGACTGTAAAAGGTCTTGCCTTTGGCTCCGGGCGTCCGGCTGTGGGGGTATCGACACTTGAGGCGCTCGCGCGCAATCTCGATCACGGCGACCCTGCGGAAGAAAAGGTCATGCCTAAGATCATATGCCCGGTGATGGATGCGCGTCGCGGTCAGCTTTACACCGCCCGGTTTATACGGCGCGGAGACGGGCTTGAACGTCTCACCCCCGACCGTGCGATATCATACACGGAATTTGAATCCGAAACACTTCCGCTCGGCAAGGTATGGCTGTGCGGCGACGGATACGGGCTTGTACACGGGCTTATGCCGGAGGGTTCCGCATTCGATACGCCGGAAAAACTGCGCTATCAGTCGGCATACTCGGTAGCAATGGCGGCGCTTGCCGCTTACAACCGCGGAGACTATGGCAAAGCCGATACGTTGAGTCCGGTTTATCTGAGACTTTCGCAGGCGGAGCGCGAGCGTGCCGAGAGGCTTGCGCGGGAGTCTGAAAACAAATAAAAATCCGAAAGGCAGAAATAAAAAATGAACGAACAGAAAAAGATAATAGTCGGCTGCGATCACGCAGGATACGAAGCAAAACTCAAGCTGATCGAAAAGCTGCGCGGCGAGGGCTGGGACGTCACCGATGTAGGCTGTTATTCCACCGAAAGCTGCGACTACCCTATACCCGTACACATGCTTTGCCGCCGCATACAGTCGGGGGAATTTGCGCTCGGCATACTTATCTGTGGCACGGGGATAGGCGTATCCATCGCCGCTAACAAGCATCGCGGTATACGCGCCGCGGTCTGCTCCGACCTCTTCTCCGCCGAGATGACCCGCAAGCACAACGCCGCAAATGTGCTTTGCATGGGCGCACGCGTGCTTGACGACGCAAAGATAGCGGCAATTACCGACACCTTTCTTGCCAATGAGCCGCTTGACGAAGAGCGCCACCGGCGCCGTCTGCACATGATAAGCGAGCTTGAGGACGGCACCTTTGACGAGCACGGTTACAAGCTATGAATATATCGGACAAGAAAAAATTCGACAGTGCCGCAGAGCTTCTGCGCACTGTCGGAGGCAAGCTGCGCCCGAGACACACAACTGCCGTGATAGTTGCCGCCGGCTCGTCCGCGCGCATGGGCGGCGGCACTCCAAAGCAGTTCCTGCCGCTTTGCGGAATGCCTGTCGTTGCTATGACGATAAGGGCTTACGAGGAAGCTGACTGCATCGACGACATTATTCTCGTCGTTCGCCCCGGCGACGACGGGACATACCGCGAATACAGTGAAAAATTTGGTTTTCACAAGATACGCGCCATCGTGCACGGAGGCAAAACACGTCAGGTGTCGGTCATGAACGGCATTGAAGCCGCCGCGGAGGATACCGCATTTTTTGCCATAGCGGACGGCGCACGCCCGCTCACCACTCCGGATATGATACGCTCGGTGTGCCTTGACGCATACAAATACGGTGCGGCAAGCGCCGCTTCGCGTGCGGTGGATTCGGTCAAAACGGCAGACGAAAAGGGCTTCGTCACCGGCAGCGTTGAGCGCGGCTCGGCATGGAACGCGGCGACGCCGCAGGTGTTCGGATCAAACATTTACCGCGCAGCCGCATACACGGCGCGCGAGGCGGGCTTTGAAGCCACCGATGACAATTCGCTCGTCGAACGTATAGGACGCCGCATAAAGCTGGTAGACTGCGGTCGCGAGAACATCAAGATAACCACCGAATATGATATTCCCATTGCCGAGGCAATAATCATGCACCGACGCGAAAAGGAAAAAAGCGAGGTCTCGGAATGAGAATAGGGCACGGATATGATGTACACAGGCTGGTTCCCGACCGTGCGCTTATACTCGGCGGCGTAAGGATAGAATACGAACGCGGGCTGCTCGGACATTCCGATGCCGATGTGCTTGTATATGCCATAATGGATGCGCTCCTCGGCGCGGCGGCGCTGGGGGATATCGGCAAGATATTTCCCGACAACGATCCCGCATACTGCGGAGCCGACAGCCTTGAGCTGGCAAAAAAAGTTGCCGCGCTGCTGTGCAGCCGCGGCTGGAAAATAGTAAATATAGATTCGACCGTGCTGGCGCAGCGTCCGAAGCTTGCGCCGCATATCCCCGCAATGCGTGCAAATATCGCGCGCGCGCTCGGCATCGGCACCGATGACGTGAGCGTAAAGGCGACGACCGAGGAGGGACTCGGCTTTACAGGCAGCGGCGAGGGCATTGCCGCCCACGCCGTATGCCTGATCGAGCGGGATGCGGTCCCCGACCGGGAGCGCGCGTGACCGTCTGCGTCCGCGCACTCCCGTAAGAAAAGCGGCATGCGGCGGGATGACATCCGGAAACGTCCCTGATTTTCCGCTTCCCTTCCCGATGCATTGCCGCGCTCTCTCAAATACATAATATGCCGCACGTACCTGCGGCGACACAAAAGAGATCCGAAGGGAGTAACACATGAACAGTCAGAAAAAAATATACCTCTCCCCGTCACTGCTGGCGGCTGATTATGCAGAGCTGGGCAACTGTGTGCGACGCATTGAAGAAGCGGGAGCGGATTTTCTTCACCTTGATATAATGGACGGTCATTTTGTACCGAATATCAGTTTTGGTCCCGACCTTGTTGCGGCGCTCCGTCCGCACAGTAAACTTCTTTTTGATGTGCACATGATGATAAGCGACCCCGCGAGGTATACTGACCGCTTTATCGCGGCGGGCGCGGATATGATAACCTTCCACCGCGAGGCAGTCGAAGACCCGAAACCGCTCATTTACCGCATAAAGGATGCCGGTGTGCGCGCCTCAATGGCGATATCCCCCGCCACGCCGGTGGATGAGGTTCTCCCCTGCCTTCCGATGCTCGATATGGTGCTTGTGATGACGGTCGTTCCCGGCTTTGGCGGACAAAAGCTGATGCCCGAAACACTTGACAAGGTGCGCGCACTGCGCCGACGCATCGATGACGCCGGGCTTGACACCGACATCGAGGTGGACGGCGGTATCTCTGCCGACAACACCGGGCTTGTGACCGCGGCGGGCGCGAATGTGATAGTTGCCGGCTCGGCAATATTCGGCTCACAGCGTCCGCGCCAGACAATGCTTGCCATGCGCGCCGCCGCCAAGGACCATCCTTATTGCGAAAAATAACAAGCACGCACCCTCAAGGCGGCATGGTGGTGTTAAAAAACTCAAATTGAGTTTTTTA
>CATYWI010000094.1 GCA_958414155.1 uncultured Anaerotruncus sp.
TTGAAGACTCGTATTCATTTTGAGTATGTTGATTGGAATCTGTTGTAAGTTGTGAAGTATTTGTGTTGGTATCATTTGAATTGTTGTTACCACAAGCTGTGAATGATAAAGAAAATACTACACATAAAAATAAAGTTATAACTTTTTTCATATAATTTTCCTCCGTGAATGTTATATGACTCGCGCTCCGTTGAATCTAATCGTAAATTGCCTTGATTTGCTGTTTGCTCTCGCAATTGCCTCGACTTTTTGTTTGGCTTCATCTGAACTGTTTGCTTCAACTATCATTTTTTGTAATGATTTTTCATTTGTGTTATAGGAAACTTCCCAACGCATTTAGGTCACGCCTCCTTTCTCTAAAAAATATGGTAATAAAATATGTACCACTTATTTATTTTTTAAAATGTCCGCCATTTCTTTATCCATTTGTTCTTGTGCATATGCCGCTCCTTTGTAGTCTCCGCGTGCCATTGCTGCAGCCCTCGTATGAGCGGCGCTGTTATAGGCATTATGAGACGACACGCTGCCGGTAATCATAGTAGCTCGACTTTTATCCATTTGCTCTTGAGCATACGCAGCACCTCTATAATCGCCACGAGCTTCACAAGTAGCTTTTGTGTGTGCAGCGCTCTTATAATCGTTTGCCGCTTTATCTCTTTGGCGTTTCTCCTCTTTCTTTTTGCTTTCTGCAAGTGCAGCTTGTCCTTCGGGAGAATTAGCATAAGCAACTGCATACATTAGCAATGCGCCAGCAATAATAACAAGTACCGCAGGAATTGCACATAGTTTAAATATTACTCTTAGCCATCGTATTTTGATGTTGCCTAAAAAACCAAATATACCCAAGCAAAGCGAAATAATAACGATGACTATATCTTTCCAAAGTCCCGTGTTATTTACAATCGTTTCGCCATGAGACTTTAAACTTTTAATTTTACAGGATGCCCTTACACTATCCAATTGGCCGCTATCGGTCAATTTTTCCAATAATTTTTCCGAAACCTTCGTTTTTCCCCAACCCGGATATTCATTTATTGTTATTGGTATTGTGACATCTGTTATTCCATATGCGGAAATATCAGAATTGGAATAAATTGGATAATCAAATTCAACGCCTTCAATATTAAATGTAATGTCGTACTCATCAATTTCTTCATTGGTTTTATTGCTAATCGCTAAGAAAATATTGTAGTCCTCGTTTGAGTTTTTATTCGGTAGAGTACCAAGGTAATGGGTTTCTAAACTATTTTGCCCTTTCCAAATCAACGGAGCTGAATGCCATGATTTTATTGAAGACCACCCTAAAATAACAAAGGTGAGAATTACAATTACTATCATACAGATGATGACAATAATATTTTCGTTCTTTTATTCGCCGATTTTCCCTTTTGATAGTTTCATAAATAAGTCCAACTTTCTGTTTTGTTATTGTAATACAACATAATCTACATTATGTTGCATCAACTTCTAATTGCAGATATTACAAACGCATTTTACATATTGCATTATAGCATAATGCGGATGGTTTATCAAGCACTTTGACTGAGAAAAGTATGAAAAACTCATAATTGTCGGAAACTGAACATGACAATAAAGATACACTATAATTTTGTAGGGTATCTGGAGCTGCCGAGCCTTGGGAGCGGGCGCAACTACAGAGAAGAAACCCGCAAGGGCGTTGCCGTGGAATATGTTCCGAACGCACAATCGGCATAACAAAAAAGAGCAGGACACCCCCTGCTCATACATACAAAGAGGCACAAAAAGGCAAAAAGAAATCGAGTGTCCTCATCCAACTCTCAGGTTGGTTAAGAACACTCGATATGGTCTGAGTGACAAGACTTGAACTTGCGGCCTCTACCACCCCAACTGACGTGGGTCTGTCCTCTTGTGCGCTTTGCGTGCTTTCATGCCGTTTCCGCTCCAAGACACTTGCTCCCCGAGCTTTTTTCGTCCACTGTTTCCGCGTGTTCCGCGTTTGTCTGTGGTAAAAACTGTGGTCAGCCCGCTTTTTGAGCGGATTCCGGGCGGGGCTTTGTTGGTAGAAAAAAGAACAGAGGTTTTTCTACCGCACTCAAAAATCTGTAAATGGTCAGACCTATGGTCACCCGCGCTTCATTGTATAAGCCGCCAGCCTGTTTCAATCCTGTCTGTGACACAAACTGTGGTCAAATCCAAGCCCGAAGAATCAGCTTTTGCGACGCAGTAGACAAAGAGAAGGAATTTGAAAATTCCGGCTGTAATTTTGAATCCGGCTTGCAATTCCGTGCGCATATAATCGGATACAACGCCACGAAAACCAAAGCAATGTTGCCTATTTTTCAATCAGATCTTCCACCGTGCAGCCGAGAGATTTTGCAAGGCGATACACGGTCTCGACACTTGCTTTATTGATGTCCTTGTTGCGCTGCTCATACATTTGAACAGAGCGAAGACTGACGTCTGCTTTTTTTGCAAGCTCCGCTTGTGTGCATCCGTATGCGGTGCGAATACGTTTCAAATTGGTTTCCGCGTAGTATGCGCGTATTCGCTTATCAACGACATCAACGAATTTTGTAATGTCTGCTTCGTGAAGCGGATGATACATTTGCAGCAGGTCGTCATAAGAGAAAACCCTGAAGATTTCGCTGTATTTTCTGCCCGAATACCATTGATAGTAGGCAACAGCCCAACCGATCCAGTATTCTTTTGAACGGTCGAACCGTTCTTTTTGTTTTTGGGAAAACTCTTTGCCCATCGTTTCCGATATGATTTCGGAGGCAATTTCAATCCCGCTCATTCCCGCAAGAGTAGCGGGCTCTCCGTTTTCCATACGACCTGAGACGGTGCTTGCCGAAAATAGTTTGATAAAATCGTTGCCATCAATACCGCAGGTATTGATGGCGTAATCGAAGGCATCACCCAACACGGACTGTGCTTTATTCAGATATATTTCTTGGTATGCGCGAGTCATCGTTCGTAATCCCTCCTCTTATAATATCCTGTATATACAAGCCGTCGCTTTCTTCCTCAAGCAGCTCAAGATACAGTCGGTTCGCCTCATCATCTCTTGCCTTGCGGAGAACATAAAACTCTTCTTTTTCGGCAACGTCGAACCCCTCAAATCGAATGCGGGAAAAAGCGAATTGCGATTTGAGAACAATCTGTTCGCCGAGCTTTCCGAGCTTCATTGCAGCTGCAAGCTGTTCAACGGAAATTGCATTGTTCAGAAAGGATTCCGCATAATCGAAATATGAGTCATCCGCACGGTAGCCGGTAACGATATCGAAAGCATTTACGTTTATGCCGAAATTGTCAATCAGATATTTTTTCGCTCTTCTTGCAATGGGCGTCCTGATTGAGAACAGGCGATGCTCGACAAGAACGGCGATCCAGTTGAGAATGGTGTAATCGGGGCTGTTCAGATTCAGGATCTTCATATATTCGGTATCCAATGTATAACGATTGCAGAAGCCGTCTCTTAAAGAAGAAACCGCCCACTCTTTCGCAAGCTTTTCGGTTTCGGTGCAATAAAATCCGAGCCCGAAATCATTATTTCTTTTGCCCTCACCGAAAGAGGGTGCTTCTATGACTTTTTCTGAGCCGTGAAATAAGGTGATTATTTTGTTCATATCAGGCTACCTCCGACTATCTTCGCCTATATTGTATCACCAAAGCGATAATTTGTCAAGCGATTACAAGAAAAAACATCACCAAAGTGATATTTGCGAAGATATGGCTTCGGGAATGACAGTTAATCGTCCGATCCTTTCGCAAGTTCCGTAAAAGCATCGCGGTATTCCTCAAGAATCCGTTTTGCGGCAGCGTCAATGACCGCGTCGGGATGGGATTTCGGATTGCTGTCCGAAGCATTTTCGCAACTGTCGCCGCAGGGCTTTATAATTGACAATTCCTCAAAGTAATCCGGCGAGGCAAAGCACCGCCTGAGATAATCATGTCCTCCGTCAACCGAGCAAGCTCCGCATCGGCAGGTGAGAAACTCGTGGCGGTCGGTCGATTCAATGATGTCTCCGCACAGTTTGCAACGGCCGCGGTTATGTATGATTTCGGGCTTGGCGGAATTGCTCTGATAAGTGTCGTGGTTGCACATGATTGATATCCTCCGTGAATCAGATTTGTTGAGTGGTTATTTTGAGTATTATACACCTTATGCGTGGCAATGTAAATAATCGGGAGGTTAAGAAGATAGCCTGAAGGATGAGTTTACACCAATAAATATCGGCGGCACGCTCTGTTCCCGAGTTTTTGGGCTTTATTTCGCTTTAACAGAGCATCAGCACGCAAAAAAATCGATGTTCTTTGAATTTATTCTGTTTTCCCCTTGCAATTTGTCGGAAATTATTGTATACTGTGAAAGTACAAATCTATCCATATATGAGGTGGAAAATGGCTGCAAGCTACAAAAAATTATTCAAATTGCTGATTGACCGCGAGATGAAAAGCAAGGAGCTCGCCGCAAAGGCGGGAATCAGCCCGGCAACGCTCGCAAAAATGAAAAAAGACGGCGCAACCGTATCAAGCGACGTGCTCGTGAAAATCTGCACGGCACTCGGTTGCACGATGGATGATATAGTGGAGATAGTGCCGAATAATGCAAAAAACTGATACGGAACGAGAACGCTTAAGAGTAACGAAAGGAGTTTTCAATGAAAGAAAGCAGCCGTTGCTTATACAATAGTAATTTCAACGAGTTTATTCGTGAAGATAGCAAAACTGTTCTTGGAATACTTTGTGACAATTATCACGGGGATGCCATGACGACAACAAGGGAAGCATGGAAAGATGAAATATCTATTATGCAAGAAACTCTGTCACAATATAAAAATGGGCAGATAATTTTTGAATATGATATTCCGCGCCTCGGAAAGCGAATTGATGTTGTATTACTTCTCGGTGGAATTGTCTTCTGCCTCGAATTTAAGGTTGGAGAATCAAAAATTTTAGAGGCGGATATAGATCAGGTTTTCGATTATGCGCTTGATTTAAAAAACTTTCATAAGTTTAGCAGAGATAAAATAATTGTTCCTATTCTTATTGCAACCAATTATCAAGATTCTTCCACAGAGATTCAGATGTCGGTTTATGATGATTTGGTGGTAAATCCGTTGGTTTGCGGGAAAACAGGCATCAAAAAATTGATTGATAATGTACTTAACAGGTATCCACTCGAAACACCAGTAAATCGGGATTGGATTATAAGCCCCTATTCTCCAACACCGACAATTATTGAAGCCGCCAAGTCGCTATACGAAAATCATTCGGTGGAAAATATTACGCGACATGAAGCTGATAAAGTTTCTACTGACAAGACAATAGCATATATTCTCAAAGTGATTCAAAATAGCAAAGAAAGACAGGAAAAGAGCATTTGTTTTGTAACGGGAGTGCCCGGCGCGGGAAAAACACTGGTTGGGCTTGATGTGGCTATTAAACAGACATATCAGGGGCGCAATGAACCGGTAGAAGATGAGGGCGCGGTGTATTTGTCAGGCAATGGACCACTTGTCGCTGTTCTGACAGAGGCACTTGCACAAGACAACTTTCGTAAATGTCGCGCAAACGGCGAGAAAAAGAAGATGACCGATTCTCGCCGTGAGGTAAGCAAATCTATTCAGATAATTCATAGATACCGTGACAACATGTTGGCTAAAATAAAAAATCCCGTTGAAAACGGAATTATTGAAATTGATCCGCAAAAGGCAGTTGAAAATGAAAAGGCGGGTTTTGGTGAGGTTGAACATGTTGCAATATTTGATGAAGCACAACGGTCTTGGACGCATAAACGGCTTGCGGATTACCTCAAAAGAGGCGGAACATACGGAAATAAATTGAAAGTCCCGAATTTTCCGGTCTCTGAAGCGGCATT
>CATYWI010000095.1 GCA_958414155.1 uncultured Anaerotruncus sp.
CGATCAGCGTGTAAACGACCATCGCGGCGATGTATATCACAAGCGCGGTCATGAATCCCACAAGCCGCTGGCGGCCCTCCATACATGCGGGCAGAAGCACACAAAGGTATACACCGAGCATCGTTGCGGCGCAGTGCAGGGGATATCCGAGTCCGCGCGGCAGCGTTTTTGAGGCGAGCGCGGTGTTTGCGGCGGCAAAGCAGAGGCAGAAGGGAAGTAGAAGAAAGAGCCTTTTTGCCGAGAGTATAGCACCGTTTTCCTCACTGGAGTACATTGCGAATATAACAAAGCTGTAAAGTCCCGCGGTGGCGGTATAGTATGCCGATGTGCGGGTGAGTATTTTGAGTAATGTTTTTTTCATTTTTGCAAAGTCCGTTCTTTCGTGCTCCGTGGCAGGATGCCTGCGCACGTTTTTTTCTCTTTACCTTATACTTTACCACATTTCGGACTTTGTTTCAATAGCTAAAGTGAAAATTTTCAGTCCGGAGTTTCCGGATATATGTAATGTATGCGCGATACGCGTTCACCTGCGGCTTCATCATTGAACGTCCCCGCGCGTTTATCCGATAAAAATGATGTTATGGCGTACATGTCGACCCATATCTGATTGTAGCCGTCCTTTTGCTCGGGCTTGAAAATTATTTCAAGTCCGACGTGCAGGTGAGGCGTGTCGATATTGTTTTTGTCCTCCTTTGTGCTGTATCCCGTCATTCCGAGATATCCTATCACCTCTCCGGCATCCACTATTTTGCCTTCGTAAATGTCGCAGTACGGGTGTCCGCGCCGCAGATGAGCGTAATAGTAATATCTTTTTCCGTCAAATGAACGTATGCCTATGCGCCAGCCCCCGTAAACATTCCAGCCGCAGCATTCAACATAGCCGCTCTCCATGGCTATGACAGGCGTTCCGACACTGCCGAGCATGTCATGCCCGAGATGACGGCGGCGGTAGCCGAAGGACCGCGACGCACCGAAATCGTCGTAGTCTGTGTACCACCAGCCGGATGCGAGCGGTGAGAAGGCGCGGACCCCGTAAAGGCTTTCTGCCGTTTCGGTGCCGTCCTCGGCGCGGCTTACCGCAGCGTAGTCGCCGAGCATCCCGCCGAGGACCGCTCCGTATGCCTCGCGGTAATAATCATACAGCTTTGCGTTCCCGGCGGCGTCCGCCGCGCCCACGGAAAGTATCTTTTCCGCAAGCTCGTTCATTTTTTTGACGCCGAAGCAGTCAAAGGATCCGCCGTTTTTCGCCGCCCAGACCGCAAGCAGGTCTATCCAGCTTATGAACTTTTCGGTCCCGTGCGTCTTTATGTCATAGTCGGATGCCGCGCGAAGTGCGGCGGCTGTCGGCGTAAATTCAATGTATTTTATGTTTCCCTCGGCGTATATGCCGTTGTCGCTCCCCGCGGCGGATGCCGAAGCGTCAAGGTACGCGGTCACGGCTTCTCCGTCTGACGGTACCGCCGCGTCGCGGCTGTTCCACAGGTTCAGTCCGAGGCAGATAATGCCTGCCAGCAGAATACATATCCGTTGCTTCAATGAAATGTGCCCTCCGGTAGCTCGCCGTTTGTCGGCTTTGTCACTGATATATATGCCGCGCGGTGAATAAAAATGATGAATATTCAAAGAAATATTCATTCCGGTGTTGACTTTTAGCATTTTTACAGTATAATATATTAGTATAACGGCGTGGAATGCGTGTTTAGCCGGAAGAGTTTTTCGGGACACGTTTTCATGTCCTGAAAGGAACAACATGACAAGACGAGAAGCAAGAGAAAACGCGGTCGAACTTCTTTTTGAATACGGCTTCCGCACCGATACCGATGCCGCCGCGATATATGAGACGGCAGAGGAGGTGCGCGGTCTGCCCGATGACGATTTTGTGCGCGGGCTTTACTTCGGTACCGTTGAACATATCGGCGAGATAGACGTAGCCATAAGCGCAAACGCACGCGGCTGGAAGCTCGAGCGGCTTTCCGGCGTTTCACGCGCGGTGCTCAGAATGGGCGTGTATGAAATGCTTTTTACCGACGTCCCGGACAGCGTTGCTGTCAATGAGGCGATTGAGATAATAAAAAAATACGATGACGAAAAGGCGCGCCCGTTTGTAAACGGCATACTCAATGCCGTTATGAAAAGCAAAACGGACGGGTCCGCAGGTGATAAATAATGCTTTTTTGCGGTGTTGACACCAGCAACTACACAACGTCCCTTGCGCTTTGCAATGACGGCGGAGAGGTGGTCGCAAGCTTCAAGGAGCCGCTCCCGGTAGCTGACGGAGCATGCGGCTTGCGGCAGTCGGATGCGGTGTTTGCACACACGCGCAATCTGCCGCTCGTAACTGCACGCCTGCGCACGGCGCTTGGCGGCGATCTGGCGGGAGAGAAAATAGCGGCGTTCGGCGTGTCGGCGACCCCGCGGGATGCGGAGGGTTCGTATATGCCCTGCTTTCTGACCGGAGTTGCAGCCGCGTCCGCAATGGCGGATGCCGCAGGCGTTCCGCTATATCGGTTTTCTCATCAGAACGGTCATATAATGGCGGCGCTTTATTCGTCCGGTTCGCAGGCGCTGATAGGCGGGCGGCATATTGCCTTCCATGTTTCGGGCGGTACGACAGAGGTGCTGCTCGTAGCGCCAGGCGCCGATGCCGGCAGAGCATTCTCGGTCTCGGTTATCGGAGGCACGCGGGATCTCAACGCCGGTCAGGCGGTAGATCGTGCCGGAGTCATGCTCGGACTGCACTTCCCGTGCGGACCGGCACTTGAGAAGCTGGCGGAGCAGTCGGAGAAGAAGTATAAATTTTCGCATCTCCCCGTTAAGGACTGCGCTTGCAATCTTTCGGGCTTGCAGAACCAGACCGAAAAGCAGCTTTCCGACGGCGTGCCTCCGTGCGATATAGCGGCGTACCTGCTGGACTATATCGCCGCCGTCCTCGCGCAGATGGCGCGCGACGCGCGCGCGGCATACGGCAGACTGCCGATAGTTTTTGCCGGCGGTGTGATGAGCAACCGGCGTATACGCGCACATCTTGAAGCGCTGGGCGACTGCCGGTTTGCAGAGCCTTGCTTTTCCGCCGACAATGCGGCGGGAACGGCGCTCCTTTGCAGACATACGTATATGGGTGAGCGGCTTGGATAACGGCGGACGCATAGAGGCGCTGTCGGTCACGGCGCTCAACGAATATATAAAGACCCTCCTTGATACCGACGACGTGCTTGCCGCCGTTGCGGTGCGGGGAGAAATATCAAATTTCAAAAACCACTACCAGACGGGTCATTTTTATTTTACACTCAAGGATGACGGCGGTTGCATTGCCGCCGTGATGTTCCGCTCGTATGCCGCGCACCTTGATTTTGTGCCTGAAAACGGCATGAAAGCGGTGCTTTTCGGGCATGTTTCGTCATACGTCAAGAGCGGACAGTATCAGATATATGTCACCGATATGATCCCGGACGGCGCGGGCGCGCTTTATCTGCGCTTTGAACAGCTTAAGGCAAGGCTTGAAGCCGAGGGGCTGTTTGACGCTTCGCGCAAAAAGCCGATCCCGAAATATCCGGAGCGTATCGGTGTCGTCACCTCGCCGACAGGCGCGGCGATACAGGATATACTGAATATCCTCGGCAGGCGCTTCCCGTATGCCGGAGTCACGCTTTACCCGGCGCTCGTGCAGGGTGAGGGTGCGGAGGCATCGGTGATGTCGGGCATCGAATATTTCAACCGCATGACCGAAGATGCTCCCAATGTGTTGATAATCGGGCGCGGAGGCGGCTCGATAGAGGACCTTTGGGCGTTCAACGGTGAAAAGCTGGCACGAACGATAGCGGCGTCGCATATCCCGATAATAAGCGCGGTGGGGCATGAGACCGATTTTACGATAGCGGACTTTGTTGCCGACCTCAGAGCGCCGACACCGTCTGCCGCGGCAGAGCTTGCCGTGCCGGATTCGGCGCGACTCGTCGTTCAGCTTTCAAACGTCGGAGCGCGGCTCTCATCACTGCTCGGCGCAAAGCTTGAGCATGAAAAAACACGTCTTGCGGCGCTTGCATCGCGCCGCTCGCTGACAGACCCTTCATTTATGCTCGATATACGCCGCACGGCTCTGCTCATGAGCGAGGAACGTCTCGGAAATGTCTGGTCGTCACGCCTGAGCGCATCGCGTTCGCGGTTTGAGGCAGTTCTTGCGGCGCTCGAAGCGATGAATCCGCTGGCTGTGCTCTCGCGCGGGTATGCCGCAGTCCATTCCGGAGACGGAAAAAAGGTGATAACAGATGCCGGAGGTCTTGCGCCGGGCGACAGGATAAGGCTTTCGATGCGCGACGGCGACGTGTCGGCTACGGTCGATGAGGTAACGGAGAAAAAGAATGGATAAGGATAACGTAATGATAAACGAAGGCGATGCCGCGGCGGAGAAAAAGCCGCGCGTAAAGAAAAGCACCGCCAAAGAGGAGAGCATCACCTTTGAGGCGGCAATGACGCGCCTTGAAGCAGTCGTGCGCGCGCTTGAGGACGGTAAAACATCGCTTGAGGAATCGATGAAGCTGTACGAGGAAGGAGTGGCTCTCGTGAGAGTCTGCTCCGGAAAGCTCGATGAAGCCGAGCGCCGTGTCAAGGTCCTGACAGGCGCGGAAAGCTGAGGAAAAGCAATGCCTGATGAAAAAAACAAAGCGGACATAGTGGGCAGTCTGAGTCTTGCGGCGGAAAAGACTGCGGCGGCACTGCGTGGGTATTATCCTATGGATGCCGAGAACGATACTCTGTACGGCGCCGAGCTTTACAGCCTTATGGCGGCCGGCAAGCGGATAAGACCCTATCTCACACTTGAATTCTGCCGTCTTTTCGGAGGCAGCGAGGCGGCTGCGATGCCGTTTGCGTGCGCCGTTGAAATGATGCATACATTTTCGCTCATACACGACGATCTGCCGTGCATGGACGACGACGATATGCGGCGCGGCAGACCGACCAATCACAAGGTACACGGCGAGGCTACGGCGTTGCTCGCAGGCGACTCGCTCGAGGTGCGTTCGCTCCTTACCGCGCTCGGTAATCCGTATGTCGGCGCCGGCGATGCACGCCGTGCCGGACTTCTTATCGGAGAGGGCGCTATCGGCATGATAGAGGGGCAGATAATGGATATGGCTGCGGAGACGGAGGCGATATCTCTTGAGCGCCTCCGCACGCTGTATTCAAAAAAGACAGGCGAGCTTATGCGCGTCAGCACCTGCCTCGGCTGCATTGCCGCGGGAGTACCCGACGGCGATGAAAGAATGGAAGCGGCGCGGACATATGCGTATGGCATAGGACTGGCATTTCAGATAATAGATGATGTTCTTGACGCCGAAAGCACCGCCGAGGAGCTTGGCAAGACGGTCGGCTCCGACGTGCGCGACGGAAAAACAACATATCTTAGCTTTATGAACGCGGCGGAGGCGAGAGCCGAAGCGCGGCGTGTAACAGACGGAGCGATTGCGGCGATCGGGCGTTACAGCGGCAGTGAGCAGCTTGTAATGCTTGCCGAGTGGCTTCTCGGACGCAGAAAATAAAAAATGAGAGCGGATGTTTTTCTTGCCCGGAATCAGCTTGCGGCAAGCCGCGAGACGGCAAAAAAGCTGATAGAGGGCGGATGTGTGCGCATCGGCGGCAAAACGGTATCAAAGCCGTCATACGAACTGCCGGACGACACTGATCCCGCGTCTGTCGGGATCAAAGTATCGCCGGAGACAAGATATGTAAGCCGCGGAGGGCTGAAGCTTGAAGCCGCGCTCGACACATTCGGGATATCAGTCTGCGGTCTGCGGGCGCTTGATATCGGGGCATCAACCGGC
>CATYWI010000096.1 GCA_958414155.1 uncultured Anaerotruncus sp.
CTCGGCAAGCATATTGGCATGTCTTGCCTCGCACATCTGAACGAAATCACGCGCGTTGCCGGTATCCACCTGGCGGTTTATATCAGCTATGGTCTGGAGGTGCGCCTTTTTGGACCATTTGTACGCCTTTTG
The DNA here is from genome assembly GCA_958414155.1 of uncultured Anaerotruncus sp. The sequence continues at coordinate 133 of CATYWI010000096.1, forward strand.
CAGTGTTTTACCGTATGTTGTTTCCTCAACGAATTCCGGTATCTCCGCGCCAAGCTCATAGCGCGGGTACTGTATTATTAGCCCGGGGCTGTACGGTTCGATGAGATATTTTCCTATGCATCCCGTGGAAGGAGCCATATATGAATGAAGGTAATCGTAATATCCGTTGCACACATAAAGGTTTACGGTGCTCTCCGGACGGTATCTGAGTATTTCAATCTTATCGGTAAGACCGTTTTTACGGTATATCTCCTCGGCTTCCTCCTTTGATACGGTAACGCGCTCTATCGGATAGTCGGCGGAAATAATGCGTGCGACTTCATTTTTTATGCTGTCGGCAGCGCGGTACATATTGAAGCCCGGCGTAAGCGCCTGACAGAATACAGAGCGCGACACATTATAGGTGAAAAATATTTTTACATCCGGGTATATATTGCGGAATGCCATTGAAATGATATATCGCAGCGTCGCCTCGTAAGCCTTGCCCGCCTCAATGTTGTCCAGTCTCTCCGGTATTATTTCCATTCCGTCATTTTTGTCAGACAGGCGGTACCTCAGTTCTTTTATCTGAGCGCCCACATGACACACGATATAATTCTTTTTATCTTCCTCCTTCAAGAGGTCAATGATGCGCGTTCCCTCGGGAACGTGCATTTTTTCGTTATAAAGTGTAATATCGACCATTCCTGTTCTGTCTCCTCTGAATATTTTTATGCTTCGGGAGCGTCGGGGCTTGTCATTGCTGCGCTCCCCTGCGCAGTTTTTTTGCTCTCACGTCGGTGCCCGTGAGCATGAATGTTACAAATTCTCCGAAAATACGGCTCGTGATGCGGTCCCAGTATCTGCCGCGCATTTCATCCTGGCGCAGATTTGTGCTTATCATGGTGGGCAGCCCCTTGTTTATACGTGTGTTGATGACATCGTAAAGACAGCTCACCGTGAACTGATTGGAGACCTCGGAGCCGAGGTCGTCGATAATGAGCAGATCGCAGTTGAAGTACCTGTCGGTCTTCTCGCCGTTCTCCTGTCCGGAGGCATTGCCGAAGCGTGCACGTTCAAAATCCGAAAACATTCCGATCGCTCCCGTATACACAACATCGTAGCCGCGCTCTATGATGACCTTTGCCGCCGCGGTGGACAAATGGGTTTTACCGAGTCCCGTACCGCCGAAAAGAGCTATGCTCTTTGAGGTGGCGGGATCAAAGGTCTCGGCATACCGGCGCATTGCGCGGTATATGTACTGCATATTTTCGTAATTACGGCGGTCATCGGCGTAATAATCAAGCGAAAAGGTATCAAACGTCTCGGTGCGCATGAGCTTTCCGAGACCTGAGGATTCATACCCCGCCATTATAAGCCGTTGCTTCATACAATGGCACATCCTGCCGTCTATATAGCCTGTATCCTGACAATCCGGGCACTCGTAGCGCGGATCGCAATAGTCCGCAGGATACCCCGCGGCGGTAAGCAGTGCGTCGCGGCGTGCGCGGAGCGTCTTGACGGCAGCTCTTATATCCGCAACCGTTTCACCGGATGCCCCGAGCGCCGCCCCCATGAGCCTGATGCCTGTTTTGCCAAGCTCCTCATCTATCTTCCGCGTTTCGGGTATCACACGATGTATCTCCGCACTGCGTCCCCTGGCGGCGTCAAGCGCCGCACGGTTTTTTTCGGCATATTCCTCGCGCACGCGGCTGAAGTTTTCTCTTGTATATCCCATTATCTTTTTACCTTTCCGTCCTTGTCGCCTGCGGCGGACACGGGAATATCCGGAGCCGCGGTACCGCCGCCGTAGCTGCGTCTCAGCGCCGCCTCAAAGAATTCATCGGTGTTGAAACTCGTGCCCTCCGGAACTGCCTTTTTGCTCTGCTCGTTGCTTCTGGCTGCTATGTACGCATCTATCTCCGCAGAATTTCTAAGCCCCTGCCGGTTCCATGCCTCCATTATCGCATTTGCATATGCAAGCGACGCTTTGCCGGTGGAATTGACGGTCATCTCGTACGCCTTGCCTATTTCATCAAGCCCGTATCCGAAGCTGCCTATCCACGCGTCTATAAATCCACGCTCGCGCGTTGTCAGCGCGCGGTCGCGGTCCATACCGAACATTGCGCGTATCTTGCCTTCCAGCTTTGCTGATTCCTCTATCGTGCGCAGATGGGCGTCAAGCGCTTCAACACTGGTGATCCCGCGGTCATAAAGATCGAACGCCACAGTCTCAACGTATCTGAGCGATTTTTTTCCTATGCGTGCGCAGTGCGCACAGAGGTTGATTATATATTCCCCGTCAAGTCCGAGATAATCTATAAGCCCGACCACCTTTGCGGTCTCCGAGGTGCTGAACATCTTGCCAAGCATACGCTCGCATTCGTCTATCACCGCAGAGGTCTCGGCGCGGCGCTCAAGAATGCCGCTCAGCTCCTCCGTGGTATATGTCGGCAGTGCCGCCTCCGGCTTTTTCAGCTTTTGCGGCTTCGCGGGCTTTCTCGCTTCGCCATCATCCGCGGCGTCGTCCGAGATCACCCCCGCGCCGCGCCAGTAAGGAAGCGTGGCATCGCCGGTATCGTCCGCGCCGAACGTTGCGGCTATCGCGCTGTCGCTCCAGCCCTGGAGCGCGGCAAGGCGGCGCAGGAGCGCCATTATATCCTTTTTTGTCGCACTGCCGAATCTGGCTACCGCCGCCTGCGGCAGAACAAGAACACCCGTGCCGTAATTGACGGTGCATGCGTGTTCTGCGGTATCTTTATTTTTTTCTTCCATCGCGCTGCCCTTACTGATTTTTTTCGCCTTGCTCGCCCGAATGCAGACGGTAGCAGAGTGTCATAAGCGAGTCGCCGAGGTGGACGTTTTCCACAACAGCTGTTTTCTGCTTCAAATCAAGCTCGTTGCTTGTGAAATTCCACACACCGGGAACGCCCGCTTCCTCTACTGTATGCAAAGCGTCGGCGGCACATTCCTTCGGAAGCGTGAGAACGGCGATATCCACCTTGTGAGTGCGGCAGAATTCGGCAAGCTCGGAGGACGGATATATCGTAACGCCAGCAACAGCGTCCCCGGTCACTGCGGGGTTGGTATCGAACATAGCTATAACGCGAACGCCGCGGCGCTCGAACATCGGGGAGCGGACTATGGCTCTGCCGAGGTTGCCCGCGCCTATTATTACGGCATTATAGCCGTTGTTGGCTCCGAGGATATCAAGTATCTGAGTATAGAGCTTTTCGACATTGTAGCCGTAGCCCTGCTGACCGAATCCGCCGAAGCAGTTGAGGTCCTGCCGTATCTGAGATGCGGTAACATTCATTATTCCCGCCAGCTCCGCGGAGCTTATGCGAGTTCTGCCGTGCGACAAAAGCTCGCGCAGATAGCGATAATAACGCGGCAGACGCTTTATTACTGCGTCCGAGATATTTCTGTCGTGATGAAGCTCGTTGCTATGTATAACTTTTTCGTTTTCGTTATCGTTTTCGTTACTGCTCATTTGATCCACCGTTTGCGGCGCAAAGCGCCTGCTTTCGTTTTTTATTGTATGATTCCGATGTAGCCCGACGACGATCAGTCGGCATCGTCGGCATGCGCATTCAGCGAGGTATCCGAACGCACTCCGGCACGGAACAGAAAAGCCCCCTCCGCCGCGACCATGGCGGCATTATCTCCGCAAAGCGATACGGGCGGGAGTATCAGCTCCGCGCCGCACGCCCGGCATACATTTTCCGCCGCGGTACGCAGATGCGAATTTGCCGCTACGCCGCCTGCGATCACAAGCCGGCGGCATCCGCTGCGCTCAAGCGCTGCGGGAATTTTTGAAACTATCGCCGATACTATCGCACCGGTGTACGCCGATGCAAATGCCGCGCGGCGTTCGCCCTCAAGCGTCTCCCCGCGCTGACTCATACCGTTGAGAAGGTTGAGCGCGGCGGTTTTTAGTCCGCTGAACGAAAAATCAAGGTTATCGCCCGCAAGCGCCGGGGACGGAAGCCTGAATTCCCGCCGCATGGGGCTTTGATCTCCCTCATGAGCCAGCCTGTCCATTGCCGCGCCGCCCGGATACGGCAGACCTATGACTCTGCCTATTTTATCAAAAGCCTCACCTGCGGCATCGTCGCGTGTTCCGCCAAGCTCGCGGTATTCGGTAAAATCAGCCACATGATAAAACGATGTGTGCCCTCCCGACACGACAAGCGCGAGAAACGGCGGCTTAAGCCCCGGAGCCGCAAGATATGCCGCAGCGGTATGCGCGTGGACATGGTTCACGGGCACTATCGGCTTATCCCACGCATAGGCAAAGGATTTTGCAAAATTAACGCCGACGAGCAGTGCGCCGATAAGTCCGGGGTGAGACGTTACCGCCACCGCATCGAGCGCTTCCGGCGTCACGCCAGCCTCGTCAAGCGCACGGCTTACGGTCGGACATATCGCCTCAATGTGCGCCCGAGAGGCGATCTCCGGCACTACGCCTCCGTAAAGGCGGTGTGTATCTATCTGCGATGCGACGATATTCGATCTTGCACGGACGGTGCCGTCAAGCTCCTCGACGACAGCCGCAGACGTTTCGTCGCAGGATGATTCGATTCCAAGTATAAGCATATTCAGTCTTTCTCCCGATCTCACTTGATGAATTTTTCCATAACAACAGCATCCTCGTCGGGAAAACTGTAAAAATGCCGGCGTATACCCGCCGGGGTGAATCCGAACGAGCGGTAAAGCGACTGCGCGGGGATGTTATGCTCGCGCACCTCAAGCGTTATACGCACACAGCCCTTGCCTTTGGCTGTTTCAAGAAGCCCGCTCATGATCGCCGAGGCACAGCCGCGCCGGCGGAATTCCGGGGCGGTGGCAATATTGACGATATTGCCTTCATCGAGCACGCATTCTATGCCGCCGTATGCCGCCAGCGTACCGTCAGGCGTTTCACACGCAAGCGCCGAGATATGTCCGACGCCGGCTCCTGCCGTGCTGCCCCCGCCGACGAAAAGGTCACGTATGGCACGCAGGCTCCACGGCTCGGAAAAAACGGTGTGTTCTATCTCCGCCGCAGCCTGAACATGGCGTTCGGCAAACGGTACGACCGTGAATTCCGGCTCAGTCGGCTGTTGTGACACTTTCGTCCTCCCCGGAGAGATACTTCTCCATTATATCGGTGGCATCAACACGGCGCATTCCCTCATACTTACCGTAAAAGTAAACCTTGTCCGCATATTCGTGAAGCGACAGGCAGTAATATATGCCGGGGTATTTTTCGGATTCAAACTTTACGACATAGGTGTTTACCGGCTCGCCGACCACATCGCCCTCGGCAGCTCCGCCGGTCCAGCGGTCACGCATGAGCGCCACATCGTCGCCTGTTATCGCAACAAGAGCTATGCTCACCGTACCTTCCGTATCGCAGATGTAAGCGCGCACCGGCTCAAAGGTATCAAGGGAAGCAATGATATCGGTGCCGGAGTAAAGTATATCGCCCCATTCGGTGCAGAGCCACTCGGACGGCTCAAGCCCGCTTATCGTGTAAAGCGATTGTTCAGCGCCGGACAGCATTGCCCTTGCATACACCTTTTTTGATCTTGCAGCAGGCTCAAGATATGCGGGCATAAAGCTGTATGCACTGCCTGTTTTTTTATCGATGATGCGCAATCCCTGCGATTCGAGCTTACGGGTGCAGCCGGAAAGCATGAGCACCGGTAGC
>CATYWI010000097.1 GCA_958414155.1 uncultured Anaerotruncus sp.
CACCTCGGCAGAAAGCGCGTCAACATCATCCGGAGTATTGAAATATCCAAAGCTGACACGCACGCTCCCGCGCTCGGTGCTGCCGAGCGCGCGGTGACCCAGCGGCGCACAGTGAAACCCTCCGCGGACGCATATTCCGGCACGTCCCAGCGAATTTGCGACGCTGTCGGACGGAATATCCCCGACATTGAAGCCTATGACAGGTCCGCGCGCCTGCGGTGCATATATTCTGACGCCGCGTATCGAGCCGAGTCTTGCTGCGGCACGATCAAACAAAAGCTCCTCGCGGCGTCCGATCTCGGCGATACCGACACGGCGCACAAAGTCTATCCCGGCGATGAGCCCCGCACAGGCGGGAACGTTAAGCGTTCCCGCCTCATATCTTTCCGGAGGATCCGGCGGCATTTCCGCATCAAAGGACATAGCGCCGGAGCCGCCCTCGATAAGAGGCGTCGGCATATATCTGCCGCCGAGTATCAGTGCGCCGCTCCCGCCCGGACCGTACAATCCCTTATGCCCCGGAAGCGCAAGCGCATCGATGCAGCACTTTTTCATATCTATCGGGAAGTGTCCCGCCCCCTGCGCCGCGTCAACTATAAACAGTATCCCGCGCGCACGGCACAGCTCGCCTATTTCGGCAATCGGGAGCCTTACCGAGCATATATTTGACGCCGCGGTACATATAACGGCGCGTGTGCGACGGTTTATAAGGCGCGCAACCGCCCCGACCGTTTCATGCGGCTTGTTCCCGCCATGCGCCGCCCCGGATAGAAACACCGAATAGTCGATATAACCGTCGCGCCTTAGACGTTCTATCGGACGAAGCACGGAATTGTGTTCAAGGTCCGAGATTATCACGTGCATGCGCTGCCCGCGCGACGCCGATGCTACGGGCGGAACAAGCCCTTTGATAGCCAGATTAAGTCCATACGTGGCATTGGGCATCATAATGACCTTATCAGCCCCTGGCGCCCCGAAAAGCTCTGCCAGCGCCTCTCTGCACTCGTAAACGCGTTCCGCCGCCGCCATTGCCGCCGGGTGAGCGCCGCGTCCCGGATTACCGCCGCACTCAAGCATACAGCGGCTCACCTCATCCGCGACCGCACGGGGCTTGGGAAAGGTCGTTGCGGCATTGTCAAGATAGATCATCCCCTAATTATCTCCCTCGTTTTTATTCCGGCATTGCCGAACACTGCCATCACCCCGCGGAGCTGTATATCGAAAAAAGCAACGCCCCACGAACAGCCGCGCCGCGTCCGCGAGGAATCCACCTTTACCGTCTCCGCCGGTATTGCCGCCGCCGCAAGCGCCCGCCGCGCTCTCTCGGCTGCGGTGAGAGTCGGAAAAACCGCTATGCTACGCACATCAGTGACCGTCCTTTCTTTTTTCTTTTTTCTTTCTCAATGTCAATATATGCCCGCGCCTGTCGTATAGTGACGCGGGAGATAAAAAAGCATAAAAAAAGAAAAGGCGCAAGCACGACTTGCGTTCCTTTTCCTTTGGTTCTGCCGGGCATCGACAGATATATAGCATAGCTTATGCCATTGCGTTGAGGGCCTTTGTGAACTGGCTCTTCTTGTGCGCGGCAGCGTTCTTGTGGATGATACCGTGCGCGGCAGCCTGATCGACCTTCTTAACGGCAAGCAGATATGCGCTCTTCGCGGCTTCCTTGTCGCCGGACTCAACGGCAGCATAATACTTCTTTATTATAGTGCGAAGCTGATTGTGTGCCATCTTGTTGCGAAGCGTTTTAGCCTTAATGACTTTGATGCGCTTTTTCGCTGATTTGATGTTCGCCAAAATATTCACCTCCCTGTTGATAATGAAGCAACGGAACACGCCTGAGAGCTTACGCACACCGAATCTTCATACCCGTATATGATACCACATTTCCGTTCGGAATGCAATAGTTTTTTGCAATTTTTTTCGCATATTGCGAAAAAAACTTCAAGCTTCGCGCCTTTGCGCGCGGTAGTCTTCAAGCCCCGCACGTCCCTCGGGAGTTACGGGCTTCAGCCATTTATCGGTCAGAAAATACCTGATGCAGAAAAACGCCTTCAGCCAGTCCTCTGCTATGTACATAGTTGCAAATACCGCCGGGAAAGGCAGTCTGAGAACGAACGCCGCAATTATCGTTGCGGGCAGTGAGACGCACCACAGGAACAAGAGATCGTATTTCATTCCTATGCGTGTTTCCCCACCCGGACGGAAGATACCGCAAATCACGATGTACGGTATGTTTCTTATCGCCATCTCTGCGGCGTATATCGAAAGTATCCACACCGCCGTACCGAGCGTCTCGGCGGTTATCTTGCCGTCGAGGTCGAACACACCCACTATCTGACGGCGGAATACGATTATCACCGCGCCGAGCACTGCGGAAAAAGCAGGCACGAGCACCGCAAAGCGGCGCGAATCGCGCACGGCGGAAGCTATCTCTCCCGCGCCGACCGACTTGCCCACGATAACGCTTGACGCACTGCCCAGCCCCACAAAAAAGACGAATGCAATGCTTTCGAACGTGCGCATTATCGTTACCGCGGCGTAGTTACCGGAGCCGAGATTGGCGAATATTATATTGAACACGAGCGTGCCGGCGCCCCAGAGAGTCTCATTTGCCACAACAGGCACGGCGCGGCGCAGAAATTCGGCGAAAAAGTTCTTATCAAAGCCGAATATTTCGCGCCACGGAGCTATCAGCATATTCTTCTCGATAAGCGATACCGTAAACGTTATCACGGGCGACAGCCATGCCGAAACAACGGTCGCGATGGCGGCGCCCCGCGCACCCATGGCGGGTATGGCTCCGAAGCCGAAAATAAACGCATAGTCAAGTCCTGCGTTCAGCAATGTTGTGACAAGCGTTGTATAGAGTGGCAGTTTTACGCGTTCGGTAGCCCGAAGCACACCCATAAATACATAGTTGAGCGCTATTGCCGGGTATGAAAACGCCGCGATGGAAAGATACTGCGCGCCGACGTCGAGCACATCCGGCTCACGGTTGAATATCCACACCACCCCGCGCGGAAATACCACGCCCGCAAGCATAAACACTACCGATACGCCGACTGCGATCATGAGCGCGATACCGTAGACCTTGCGTATGGACTTTTTGTCCCCGGCGCCCCAATACTGCGACACGAACATAGTGAGCGCAGACGTCATTCCGAAAATTATCATTGATAGGAACCACCCGAACTGCCCCGCCATACCGACTGCGGCAAGCGGCGTGTCGCCGAGCTGTCCGACCATAAGCGTATCGACAAGTGAAAAGGAGCTTGAAAGCAGGTTCTGAAGCGCTATCGGAAGCGCAAGGCGCGCAATATCCCGCCAGAATGCCGCGTCACCGAAATACGTTTTAAGCTTTGTTGAATCGACCATAAGAACCCTTTCAGCAGGCAAAGGAGCCGAATCCGTTGACGCGACCCCTTTGTCCTGTCATATTATCTGACTACAATATTGATTATCTTGTTCGGCACGGTGATTTCCTTGACCACCGTCTTACCGGCAATGGCGGCGGCAATGCGCTCGTCCGCCTTTGCGGCGGCAAGAGCCTCATCGCGCGGGCAGTCAAGCGGCAACTTTACGGTGGAACGCACCTTACCGTTGATCTGTACTGCAAGCTCTACCGTGGCATCGACCGTCTTAGCCTCGTCATATTCGGGCCATGAGGAGACCGCGAGCATCGTCTTGCCGCCGAGCTTTTCATTGATCTCCTCGCAAAGGTGTGGAGCAACGGGAGAAAGCAACTTGATATAGGTCACAAGCTCGTCACGTGTGAGCGAGCCGTGAGCGGATATATCGTTGAGCAGTCCCATCAGCGCCGCAATGGCGGTGTTGAATTTAAGGCTGTTATAATCGTCGGTGACCTTTTTGACCGTCTTGTGGAAGGCGGATTCAAGTTCCGGCGTTGCAGTGCCGCCCTTTACCATACCGGGCAGATCGGCAACTCTCTCAAGGAATCTCCTGCAGCCCTTGACACTGCTGTCGGACCACGGCGCGGCTGCGGTGTAGTCGCCCATAAAGAGGACGTAGGTGCGGAGGACGTCTGCTCCATGTGCATCGATAACAGTATTGGGATCTATCACATTGCCCTTGGACTTGGACATTTTATCACCGTCGGGACCGAGTATCAGTCCCTGGGCAGTACGCTTTGCATACGGCTCGTCGCAGGGCACGACGCCGAGGTCGTAGAGGAATTTATGCCAGAAGCGCGAATAGATCATATGGCGCGTGACGTGCTCCATACCGCCGTTGTACCAGTCAACGGGCATCCAGTACTTCAGCTTATCGTAGTCGGCAAGGCACTTGGGGTTGTGCGGATCGACATAGCGCAGGAAGTACCACGAGGAGCCTGCCCACTGCGGCATGGTATCGGTCTCGCGGCGTGCGTTGCCGCCGCACTTCGGGCATTTGCAGTTGACGAACTCGGGAATGCGGGCAAGCGGCGATTCGCCGTTCTGTCCGGGAGCAAATTCCTTCATATCGGGGAGCTTCAGCGGAAGCTCGTCATACGGCACGGGGACCATGCCGCACTTCGGGCAATGAACTATCGGTATCGGCTCGCCCCAGTAGCGCTGACGGTTGAACGCCCAGTCCTTCATCTTGTACTGAACGCCGCCCTCGCCCGCGCCGAGCTTTTCAAGCTCCTCTATCGCGCGGCGGATAGAATCCTTTTTATTCGTATAGCCGTTAAGGAAGCCGGAATTGACCATTTCGCCGTCTCCGGTGTATGCTTCTTTTTCAATATCGCCGCCCTTTATGACTTCAATGACGTCTATTCCGAACTTGCGTGCAAACTCCCAGTCGCGCTGGTCGTGCGCGGGAACAGCCATTATAGCTCCGGTCCCGTAGCCCATCATAACATAGTCGGCAATATATATCGGTATCTCCTTGCCCGTGAGCGGATTTACCGCAGACAGCCCCGAAAGGCGGACACCGGTCTTATCCTTTGCGAGCTGTGTGCGCTCGAATTCGGTCTTCTTGGCGCATTCGGCGCGGTAAGCCTTGACCTCGTCCATATTGGCGATCCCGGCTGCATACTTATCTATCATCGGGTGCTCGGGCGCCATGACCATAAAGGTCACGCCGAAGAGCGTGTCGGGACGTGTGGTGTATATACGTAGCTTTTCATCGGGCTTTCCGGCAATGCCGAAGTTGACGAACGCCCCCTCGGACTTGCCTATCCAGTTGATCTGCTGCTGCTTTATGTTGGGCAGGTAATCGACCTCATTGAGTCCTTCAAGCAGACGGTCCGCGTACTTCGTTATGCGCAGATACCATACGTCCTTGGACTTCTGCACAACGTCGCTGTGGCAGATATCGCACTTGCCGCCCTGCGAGTCCTCGTTTGAAAGCACGACCTTGCAGGTCGGGCAATAGTTTACAAGCGCGGTATCGCGGAATGCAAGTCCCGCCTCGAACATCTTGAGGAATATCCACTGTGTCCAGCGATAATAATCCTCGTCGGTTGTATCTATCACGCGGCTCCAGTCAAAGCTGTAGCCCACGCGCTTGAGCTGCTGTGTGAACTTTGCGATGTTCTTGTCTGTGACTGCGCGCGGATGCATGCCGGTTTTTATAGCATAGTTTTCGGTAGGCAGACCGAAGGCGTCAAAGCCCATGGGAAACAGTACGTTGTACCCCTGCATACGGCGCATACGGGATACTACCTCAAGTCCGGAATATGCCTTTATGTGTCCGACGTGCATTCCCGCGCCGCTCGGATACGGAAATTCGACAAGCGCGTAAAATTTCGGCTTGCCGCCCGCTTCCTTTTCGTCAAGTGC
>CATYWI010000098.1 GCA_958414155.1 uncultured Anaerotruncus sp.
TGATATTTGCGGTCGAGCTTTTCGATCGGCGCGATATATTTATTCCATTCGGAAAGAGAATACGCCTTGAGCGACTTGTCACGTATGCTCGGGCAGATTATAAAGCTCGCACCGAGGATATCCCTGTGCTTGGCGGGTATGAAAAGCCTGTTTTTACCGTCCACATTGTGGTGGAACACACCCATGAGCGGAAGCGATATATCGACCGCCGCCGTTTTTTCGGTTTCCTTTTCCTCCATGGCATTCTCCTTTCCTTGATTTTCTGCCGTCATTGTTATTTTGCGGAACCGCGCGCGGCATATCCGGTCAGATCTCAGATATCCGGTGTGTAACTTATGCTATCAATTCAATCAAATTCCGCAAAAAGAAATTAAAGGGCAAGGTTCAAAGCACCACTCACATGCTTTTCGGGACGGCACCACATGACCGCATGTTGATGGAACTCAGGCTTAATACCGTGGTATTTCACACCTTTTTGCTCCACTTTGAACCACCGTGCTGATATTATACTATACTCTCCCCCGGAAATGCAATAGGAAATCGAAAAAGAATAAAAATTTTTTTCGCACAATGGGTCAAAAAGCCCGAGAGAACGACTTTTTCAGTCGTTAAAATTCCATCAGCGATATAAGGCATCTTTATTTTTATATTTTTGTAAAATAGATGAAAACCACTGCTGCGATCATATACCTCAGTCGGTGTTTACACCGCGGGATATTTATGATATAATAGATGTGTCGATATGATAACACAACCCCGGAGCTTCCGCTCCCCGCACCAAGAAAGGACATCAAATGAAAAACAAACCCAGCGCTTACATGACGGGACTTATATGCAGTATTGTACTGGCGTTCGCCTTTATCCCATGCGCCGTCATTGCGACCGGAGGCAAGGATATACCCGAATTTTCCGACCGCGACATCATATTGTTTGTCATATTCATGTCGTGCATAGTCCTGGCGCTTGTCGCGTCATTCTTTTTCGCGATAAAATACAGTCACGCCACGGCCTCGCCCGAGGTGCTTGAACGCCGCAAGCAGCTGAACCGTCAAAAAGCAAAGGAAAACAGGGGTGTGTTCCTGCTCGTAGCCTCTGCCGCAGCAATAACAATAGCTCTGATGTTTGCGGGTACGTCATTGAACGGAACTCTGCTTCCTGCCGGAGGAAGAACAAAGTCGATCATCCCGCTGCTTGCCGCATTGATACTCGTTCCCGTGATACCGGCAGCGGCAGGCAGGATCGCGGTGCTCTTTTACATAAAAAAGCTGAATTCAATGTCGATAGCCGACTGCAACACATTCTTTGTCTCACACCGCGACGAAGCAGAAAAGACCGCAGCCGCAAAGCTGAAAAAGCTGCTTCGTATCAAGGCGGCATCCGACATATACGCGGTGATCACCGGGATGTGCGGATGTGCCGCAGCCTTCCTGTCTCCGTGCATAATTATGATAAAGCCCGTCTACTACCCCGTCATCGCACTGTCGTTCATTCTTATACTTTCAGCACTTTCCCGCATACGTCCGATAAAACGGGACGAATTTTCGGACTACAAGTTTCCTGAGCTGACGCCGGATGAGTACCCTGCGCTAAATGCGCTTGCAGTCCGCGCAGCCGAAAAGATCGGCTGCCGTAAAAAAATACGCATTTTCGGTACACTCGGCTGTAATGCGGGCATATGTGAAGTGCGTACAGAATATTCGGTACAGCTCGGCATGACGCTGCTAACGCTCCTGTCCGAGGAGGAGCTTTACGCCGTGCTGCTGCACGAATTTGCACACGTTGCACCGGGAATGCACCTCGCTTACAAGGTCAACCGTTACTCTTCCAGACTTGAATCCACCGTCGGCGATTCGATCTATCTCTCCGTAGCAAAGCAGATGTTTTTGCTTCCCGACAGCATATATTCGTTTGAGCATCTTCTCTACTCGTATGCATCGTCAGTCATATCCGAGTCCAACGCCGACCGCGCCATGCTCTGCTGCGGAAGCAAGGAAAGAGTCGCCTCGGCGCTTCTCAAGCTGTATTACAGCGATATGGACGAATGGGAATCCGACACACGCGAAGGAAACAATTCTTATGAGCATGAGGAGTTGCCGCATGATTTCTTACGCAGTATGATAGCCGAAACGGAGAAGCATATCGACGAGCGCCGGGATGCATGGAACGAATATGCCCGCGCAGAGATACTTGCCAACAACGCGACCCACCCCACGCTCCGTATGCGGCTCGATGCTCTCGGAGTCACCGATTACTGTGCCGGCGACTCATCAAAAAGTCCCGCGCTCGACTCCGAATGCCAAAAAGCCATACTTTTATTGGAAAAGAAAATATACGACGAAATATCGCCGACCTATGCGGAAACACGTCAACGCTTCTACCTTGACCCGCTTGCCAAAGTCGAAGCGTGGGAGGCAGCGGGCAAGCCTCTCATTGCCGAGGAATACGGCGACATCGTTAACGCGCTGCTCGCGCTCTGCCGAATAAACGATCTTATGGAGCTTTGCGACCGCGCCATAAAGGAGCTTCCCGACTCAGCCGCTCTTTATGCCTACTTTATAAAAGGATCGCAGCTATTGCATTCCTTTGATCCCGCCGGCATAGAACTTATGTATCATGCTGTCGAAAACAATAAAAATTTCATTGACGATGGCATGGAGATGATAGGAACCTTCTGCTGTATCACCGGCAGAAAGGAAGAGCTTGAGCATTACCGCTCACGCGTTGTGGAGCTTGCCCAAAAGCAGCACGATGAATATGACCGTATAAACTACATCGGCAAGAACGACCGTCTTTCCGCCGAACAGCTTCCGGATGGAATGCTTGACGGCATACTGGCTCACATAAAAGCCGCGGACGAAAGCAATATCGTGGAAAAGATCCGACTGGTGCGCAAAACGGTAAGCGATGATTTCTTCTCCAGCATGTTCATTATCGAGTTCATCCCAAACGCCGATGAGGACGCCGTGGGAAATGTGATGCACAAGACATTTATGTATCTTGACACCTGCAGCGACTGGCAGTTCTCGCTTCTCGGCTATGACGACCTTGACATCAACGCCAAAAAAGCCGTAAATGCGATCCCCGGTACGGTCGTATATTACCGCACAGCCTGACGGCTGACGATGTATATTCCCGCGCATTGTGCCGATACTATAAAAAAAGCCCGGAATGTCCGGGAAAAGGTACGGTGCGGTCATGTCTATCATTCTGATAAGAACGGTGATAATATATGTTGTCCTTGTGGGCGCCATGCGCCTCATGGGGAAACGCCAGCTCGGTCAGCTTGAGGTCTCGGACCTTGTAAGCACGCTTCTTCTGTCCGAAATAGCCGCACTGCCGGTAGAAAATCACAGTATTCCGCTCGTTTATGCTATAATACCGATAATTCTCGTGCTTGCCGCCGAGGTGTTTTCCGCAGCGCTTCTGTCGCGGTTCCCGGCGCTTAAGAACATCCTCTCCACGCGCCCCACGGTGCTTGTAAAGCAGGGCAGACCGCAGGAGGAAGAGCTGAAGCGCATGCGTATTTCCGCAGACGAGCTTATGGTCGCTCTGCGGCACTCCGGAAGCACCGACATATCGACGGTCGCATATGCGATACTTGAGCAGGACGGGAGCATATCCGTCATTCCGACGGCTCCCGAAAAGCCCGCCACGGCGGCAGACCTCGGCAAAACGCCGCAGGAGACCGGAATATATCATATACTGATCGAAAACGGAAAGGTCAACCGTCACGGTCTTGAAGCGGTGAACAAAAACGACAGCTGGGTCGGGCAGTTCCTCACCACCGAAAACTGTACGCTTGCGGACGTTTTTCTCCTGCTTGCCGATGACGGCGGGAACCTCAGATTTTTCAGAAAGCAGGAGTCAGGCGACAAATGAGAGAAATAATAATATCGGCGCTTCTTTTCGCAGTCCTCATCGCGGGGATAGCCGTAAACAGCGTTTTTATACGTGATTTTTACGAATACGCCATTGAAACGGCTCAAAAAATGCCCTCCGCGGAAAGCGAAGGGTGCTACGAAGCTGTATGCGCCTTTGACGAATACTGGCATGAAAAAAAGACCGCAGTATCATTCAGCGTCTCATACGACGATGTTGAAAGGATAACCGAAAGGCTGCGCCTTATGAAGGCTGCGGCATTGGCGGAAGACGCGGCGGAATTCGAATTGCAACGCGAGCAGCTCGTTACCGCCATAGAGCACGCCGCGAGACTTGAACGTGTCTCATTTGAAAGCATTTTCTGAAACCCAAGGGGGTGTTAAAAAACTCAACATGAGTTTTTTAACACCCCCGATGACATTGGTCTCGGCGGCTGAACACCGCCGTTTTGCCGTCAAGAAAACCGAAAAACAAAGATACAGGTCGGCAAAACCGACCAAGATCGCATCAAAAATGCCGGTATCCTGACCGGCATTTTTGAGTGGCTGTTAAAAACATCGAGTTTTTAACAGCCACGATTTTATTTTCAGTCGTTTATGATATATTTGATGAGCACCGGATGGTGATCGGACGGGAAATCGCCGTTTATCTTCTCATTGCAGACGTTGTAGCTTGCAACGCTCATCCTGGCGGCATTCACAAAGAGATAATCAAGCGTTTTGTTGCTCTTGCCGTAGTTCGTGAATGTCGATGCGCGCTTCACCTGCATTGCAACATTGGCTGAGTCGGAAAGGAATGACTTGAGCACCGTATTATAGACATCGGAGGTCGGCGTCGTATTGAAGTCGCCGCTCAGCACAACCGGATAGTCGCGGCATTTTGCCTCGATGAAGTCAAGCAGTACCTTTATCTGCTTCACGCGAGCCGGCTCGCTCTTGTGGTCAAGGTGAGTGTTGACTATCATTATCAGCCTGCCGTCGCTCTTGCGCTCAAGAAGCGCGTATGTATAAATGCGGTTGTAGGTGGATTCCTCAAACTTCGATACCGTCTCAGGGGTATCGGACATCCAGCGCGTTCCGCTCTCCTTGAGATTGAACTTTGACTTATTGTAAAATACCGGATTGTACTCGCCGCTGTCGCCGCCGTTGCGTCCTTCGCCGACATATCCGTATATGCTTCCGAGCGCACCCGTAAGACTTGTCATCCAGTCGGGGCTGGTCTCCTGGAAGCCTATCGTGTCGGGAAGATATTTCAGCACCATATCTATAACGCGCTGTGTGCGCTCGGCGGTCTTTGAACTTACAAGATGGTTAAAGCTCATGGCTGTGAGCATATTGTCGCCGACATCATATTTCTTTTCGGCATCGGGCGTCAGCGTAACGTTTCTTCCGTCGCGTGTCATGGCACTGCGAAGCTCCGCAACGAGCTGCTCGACCGCAGCAATCGTAGCGACCGAGTCGCCGCCGCCAACGATCATATTCTTTCCGTCATAGCCGATAAAGGCGCTGCTTCCCGCCTTTTCAAGCCCGGCTGCATGCGCCTCCGATGCCTGTGCGGTCCTGCCGACCGATATTATATTCTCGCTCTTCCCTTCAAGCTCGCTGTCCTTCACGACACCGACCGTAAAGCCGCAGGTTTCCGCTATCGCGGCGCCGAGGCGGGAAGCGGCTATATTCTCGCCGAGCGGATGCTTGGCAGGGTATGCTATGACCCATTCGCCGATATCGGCATTGCCGATCTTGAGCGAATCCACATCGTATTCCGCGCGGAATGTGTATCCCTCGGACGACATAATGAAGTTCTCTATCGTTTTATCAGCCTCGTAACGCGAAAGAACGTTTTTCTCAAATTCCTCTATCGCCTTGACGGTACCATCCTCGGTGCGCCCGGCAATGAC
>CATYWI010000099.1 GCA_958414155.1 uncultured Anaerotruncus sp.
ATCGCCTTGCTGTTGCTTCCGTTCATGCTTATGAACGCGGCTCCGTCGCCTATATCAATGCATCCCTCTCTTGCGGAGATGACCTCGTTTATGATGACGCCGGAAAGACCGTCTTCCCGGCTGTCGTCCTCGGCGGCGCGGACAAAGCTCCAGCCGATGCCGCGCTCGTTTACAGGCGCGATTATGGTATCCCACGCGCCGATGAGCGACGCCCGGTCGGAGGCTCCGGACGAAAGATCTCCCATAAAGACCACAAAGTCCGGCTTTGTGCTGTCAAGCAACGCGCTGACCGCACGGACCGAATACGCATTGCTGTCCGGCGATGCAAGCACGAGCGTGCGGAACTCGCCGTCGTCGGAATCGGTTTTAAGCTCGACAGCCGAGCTGTCGTCCTGCGATTCCGAACTATAATCAAAGCCGCCGTAGTGTGACAGCACCGCGTCAAGATCCGGCACGTCCACGCCGCTGCGCTGAACGACCGCACTTGCGGCGTCTCCGTTATAATTGGTGAGGAAGAGGTCTATCCCCGCCTCGGCGCCCTCAGAGCCGAACGACTCGATTATAAGGTCGCCGCGACTGTTGAAATATGTACGGCAGCCGTTGGCGCCGACGGCGTAATACGCATCGGCATACTCGCTCTCGGAAAGATCGGTGTGACCTATAACTATCGCGCCGCCCTCGTCATCGGGATCGCCGAAGCCGACCTGCGTTGCGGGAGTCAGCACCGCCTCGTAGTTATATCTGTCCGAAAGCTCGGCGGCAAGCCTGCACGCCGCGGCAAGCGCCCATTCGCTGCCCGGTGTATCGCGGTATATCACCATGATCTGCGGACGTGCCTCCGCCGCCTTTTCGACTGCCGCGACGCCCTCGGGCGCGACCAGCATCACCTCGCTGGCGGCAGGGAAAAGACCTATCGCCATTACCGTGAACATCAGCGCCCCGGCGGTTCTGAATACCGTTCCCGCGTGTCGGTGCTGAAGCATCTTGTTGACGGCTGATATCACAACAAGCGTCACGCTTATCGTAAGATTTGCCGCCCGTCTCAATAATTTCATTAATAAGGACCTGCCCTTCGGCAAAGATTTACGCGTCGGTCGCCTCAGGCAGAGGCTCCGTTGCGTCTGGTTCCGGCTCTCCGGTCTCATCGGGAGTCGCCGGTGTGTCTGTTTCTTCTGTGCTGTCTGACGTATCCGGGACATCCGGGGTATCCGGCACATCCGTATCTGTGGTCTCGTCGTCGCCGTAGCCGGCTCCGCCGCTGACGGTGAGCATGACCACGACCTCCCATTCACGGTCTACAAGACCCTCGGTCTCGCCCGGAGTCTGGTCGAGCACCGTTCCGCGCGGAGAGGCATCCCTGACCTCGGTTATGTACCAGATGAGTTTTGCTTCGTAAAGAAGCCGCTTTGCCTCATCCGCCGTCATACCGATAACATCCGGGATATCCAGCGATGTGAGCGGGTTTTCATGCTCCGGACCGCCGCTGACGGTAAAATCAACGGTTATCTCGCCGCTGTATCCCGTTACGGCAGTACCCGCGGGGATGGACTGATCTATGACCGTGCCTGCCGGCGCCTCGCTCTTTACGTACCAGACGTATCCCACGTCTGCGCCGTAAAGGCCGATTATCACACGCGCATTATCAAGCGTTATCCCGGTAATCCGCGGCATTATAAAACTCACAGGGACCGGAAGATATCCGCTTCCGCCG
The DNA here is from genome assembly GCA_958414155.1 of uncultured Anaerotruncus sp. Next base: position 1,712 of record CATYWI010000099.1, read on the forward strand.
CTGACGGTGAGTATAACGCTGTCGGTGTCGGGATCAGGCATATTGCCGAAGACCTTCTCCACCGTTTTTCTGCCCTGCGGCGACTGAGCTATGACCTCGCCGACCGGCAGTTCGCTTGAGACCGTTCTCGTCTGCGCAACCCGCAGACCGTATGTACTCAGCAGAGCCGCCGCATCGGCGCGGCTCATGCCTGTGACATCCGGAATAAACCTTGTTTCGAAATCCGAGCCGCCGCTTACGGCAAAACTGACGGAGGTAATGCCGGGCGCGGCATCGGCATCCGCCTCGGGCGTCTGCCCGAGTATCGTGCCGACAGGCTTCGGTGAACGCGTGTAGGTCACGCTTCCGACCGAGAGCTTAAGCTCCTCAAGCGTGCGCATGACATCAGCCTCGCCCATGCCGATAAAATCGGGCACCTTGACGGGCGCAACATAGCCGGAGCTGGTCCCGCGGCTGACATGTATCGTAACATTACTGCCCGCGATAAGTTCGGCTCCGGGAGCCGGCTCGGTGGTAATGACGTATCCGGACGGCACCGCGGCGTTCACCTCGTTGACGACCGTTATCATAAAGCCCATCTCGCGCAGCTCGCTTTTTGCCGTGCGCCAGTCGGTGATGGTGTAATCGGGCATCGTTAGCATTTTCGGACCGAGACTCAGCGTGATGTTTACCGTACACGGTACCTTTTTGTGCGAGCCTCGGGTCGGAGACTGCTCAAGCACGCTGCCGCGCGCCGCGTCCCCGGAATATTTTTCTTCAAACACAAGCGTGACGTCGCCCGCCTTCAGCCCCTGCGCCGCAAGCGCCTCGCTCAGCTTCTCCTCGCACAGCGTGCGGTCAAGCCCCGAAAAATCAGGTATCTCGACGCCGGCAGTCTTGCTCGTCATAACGCCGACGACCTCGTCGAGCGCGTAGAACAGCGACACGACGCCGACTATGAACACCGCAAACGCCACGCCGAGGATTATCGGCGTCATCGAATGCGACGGTTTGTTTTCCGCACGGTTGCGGCTCGACCGCTTGAGCGCCGCGATACGCGCGGGACTCAGCACCGGCGTTGAGGGATTTTTCTTTATGCGGCGCACCTCGCGCAGCATATCCGCCGCGCACTGATAGCGCTTGGCGGGATTCTTTTCCATTGAATAGAGTATTATCTGCTCAAGCCCGCGCGGTATCGACGGATCGACGCGGTGCGGCGGCGTGGGCTTGTCGTGCATATGCATAAGCACGACAGATATCGGACTTTCGTCGTCAAACGGCAGCTTTCCCGTGGACATTTCGTACATCATGACGCCGAGCGAGTAAAGATCGCTGCGCGCATCCGCCGCGGAATTCTGCGCCTGCTCGGGACTGATATAGTAAACGGTCCCGACCGTTTTATCAGACATGGCGGCGGTATCGCTGTCCGGCAGCTTGGCAATGCCGAAGTCCATGACTTTTACGGTACCGTCCTTGAGAAGCATGATATTCTGCGGCTTGATATCGCGGTGCACAACGCCCTTTGAATGCGCATGCACCAGCGCCGAGAGTATCTGCTCGGTATACGAGATTATCTCCTTAGCCGGCAGTGCGCCGCGCTTGTCCATATATGCGCGAAGCGACACGCCTTCGATATATTCCATCACAAGGTATTTGTGCACGGTCTCCACCGACACATCGTGTATCGCAACGATGTTGGGGTGAGAGAGCATAGAGACAGCGCGCGACTCGTTTACAAAACGCGCAACCGCCTCCGGATCGCCGGCGATATCGTCGCGAAGCATCTTGATGGCGACCATGCGGTCTTCCTTTTCGTCATGCGCGCGAAAGACCACCGCCATTCCGCCGGTGCCGAGCACTTTTTCTATCCTGTATCTGCCGTCAAGCAGATTGGATACGTATTTTTCGTATATTGGTGTTCCGGATGATTTTGAATTTTCCATTTTCCTTTTGTCTTGGCTTTTGCCTGGGACGGCTCTCCGTTTTATTTGCTCCGGCGTCATGCGCCGGATATGTATCCGTCCGTTACAGCTCTACTATAAGCACGGTAATGTTGTCGGGACCGCCGGCTGCGTTGGCAAGCTCGACCAGCCCCTCGGCTTTTTCGCGCAGGGTCCCGCCGTCGCTCACCACGGTGTGGATTATCTCCTCGCTGACGCATCCGGAAAGGCCGTCCGAGCAGAGCAGGAACCAGCGTCTGCCGTCGGGAGGAAGCGACATATCCACCGAACGGATGTCGGGACGCACCGTGTCATCGATCCCGACGGCGCGGGTTATCACATTGCGCACCGGGGACACGCGCGCCTCGTCGGCGCTCATCTGCCCCATATCAACAAGATGCTGAACATATGAATGGTCGTGGGAAATCTGGGTTATCGCCGCCTCTGTCACGTCGTATATGCGGCTGTCGCCGACATTGACAAAGCACCCGCCGACGCCCTCGCAAAGAAGAACGGCGACAAGAGTCGTACCCATTCCGGCAAGATCCTCGGCGTTGTCGGCGGCTGTCCGCACGGCGCTGTTGGCAAGCACCGCTCCGCGTTCGAGCGCGCGGCGCAGCGCAGCGGCGGTGGGAAGCCCGTCGCCCTGTTCGTCCCCGTGTATGCCGAGCGTATCGCGCACCGCTTCAACAAAAACGTCACGCGCGGTCCCCGATGCGGTAGCCCCGCCGGCATGACCGCCCATACCGTCACAGACGATGCAAAGCGTTGCCGCGCCGACCGTATATATGCCGAAGCAGTCCTGATTTTCAACCCGTTTTGAGCCAATGTCGGTTACTCCGTAGCATTTGAATGACATACCATGACTCCTTTCCCTGCCGTGCAGAAGATAATTCCGCACCTTACATTATACTCTTTCAAATTGACTCTGATTTTGCGAAATAGTTATATACGTGCAAATATTGTGTGCCGCAGGGCTACTCCGCGCTCTCCTGTGCCTGCTTTGCCGCCGCGCGTCTGAGCTGACCGCATGCCGCATCGATATCGGGTCCGAGCCGGCGCCGTACCGTAGCGCGTATGCCGCGCTCCTCAAGCACCGAGGCAAAGCGCGCGATTTCACCGCGATCCGGCGGCATGAGTCCGGTCTCCCTTACCGGGTTGACCGGTATAAGATTGACGTGTATCGGCATATTCAGCCCGTCCTGCCGCAGTGAGCGGTTGAGCAGCTCCGCGAGCCGCCGCGCATCGGCGGGAGAGGAATTCTTTCCTTTTATCAATGTATACTCAAACGATATGCGCCGCTCGGTAGTGCGGTAGTAGCAGCGGCACGCCGCCATAAGCTCCGCTATCGGGTAGCGCCTGTTGACAGGCATTATCGCCGACCGCGTTTCGTCATCCGGCGCATGAAGAGAGATAGACAGCGTTATCGGCAGCTCCTCGCTCGCGAGACGGCGTATGCCGTCCGCAAGACCGCAGGTGGAAAGCGAGATGTGGCGGTAGCCGATATCAAGACCGCGCCGGTCGTTGACAAGATGCAAAAAGCGCGTGACATTTTCGTAGTTGTCGAGCGGCTCGCCGATACCCATCATAACAATGTTCCCCACGCGCTCGCCGCTTGCCGCGCCCACGGCAATGACCTGCCCGAGTATCTCGCCCGCGGTGAGGTTCCGTACCCTCCCGCCTATGGTGGAGGCGCAGAAGGCACAGCCCATACGGCAGCCGACCTGCGATGAAACGCATACAGTGTTGCCGTGGTGGTAGCGCATGAGCACCGTTTCGACGCACGCGCCGTCGGCAAGCCCGAAAAGGAACTTTTCGGTCCCGTCCACCGCCGACACCTGCCGGCGCTCGATATGCGGCAGATGATAGGGAGCCGCCTCGCACAGCCGCGCCGCCAGAGCCTTGGGAACACCCGGCATGGCGTCCGGCGCCTTGCCGCGCGCAAGCTGAGTGAATATCTGACCCGCGCGGTACTTCGGCTCGCCCATCGAAACGATCAGCGCTTCAAGCTCATCATAATCATATGAGAGAAGATCTCTTTTTATTATATCGGTAGTTTTTTCTTCGCCAAGCGCCATATCGGTTCCTTAAAAAAATTTATTTTTATTTGTTTTTCTGCCTTCGGTCTTACGCCGTCCGGAC
>CATYWI010000100.1 GCA_958414155.1 uncultured Anaerotruncus sp.
TTTAATGAAGTACAGTTATGAATACAAAAAGAAGTGTGTTGAATTGTATCGAGAATGTACAAATATTTTTATTGGTCTGAAAGCAATTTTTTTGTGCAAAGGAATTGACAAAGAGCAAAAAGTGTGTTAATCGGTGCTTCTTGCAGTGCTGATGATACTGACCGTCGCGCCGATCATAGCGTTCCCCGCATCGGCAGCAACAGTGGATAACAGCAATTTTATGCGTATATTCCATCTTGATTGCGGACGAAAGTTTTTTTCGGTCGATGATGTCGAAAAGATTATTGACGAACTTGCGACAAACTATTATACGCATATTCGGCTTGCGTTCGGAAATGAAGGACCGCGCTTATAAACGGTAATACAAGCTACGATAAGTCACAGACATTCAGCACCAATCAGGGCGCTTGGAATGAAAGCCAAATGACCGGGATCATCAGGTATGCATACAGCAAGGGCATCAAAGTCATTCCTATGTTCGATATTCCTGGGCATATGAATGCTGTGATTGCTGCAATGAAGGAACTTGACATTAGTGTAAGTGTGTATTCTCAGGTTGGAACAAATTATCCGGGTAATATCGGTCAGTCGTTTGATCCGACGAATACAAAAGCCAACGAATTCGCAAAGGGCTTGCTCATAAATTACATAAAGTTCTTTGGTAACATTGACGGCGTTGAATATTTTAACATCGCCGGAGATGAGTGCGGCTTTGCTAAGATGGATGCTGATACATACACCGCGTATGCCAAGCTCATGAATGCCCTGAACGCCGAAGTGAAGGCGGCGGGAATGACTACATTGATGTTCAACGATGGGGTCAATTACAAGAACAAGACACTTAATGACAATGTATTGAAGCTCAATCCAGCTTCTGCAACAGCTACTGCAAAAGCTGCCGCTAACGCATCAAATGCGGTTCAGGTTGAGGCGATCGGTGAAGTTGGAGAGTCAGCGGTCGAGACCGACCGCCGCAGCGCGTGGCGCAACGGTGTGCGCGACAGGTGCATCCGCTATTACTGCAAGGACCGCAAGTGCCGGCGATTTCCATATGTTTTTGCCGACCGCTGCGACTCTCAGCAAATACTCAATTATCTGAACCCGACCTGCATCCGTGCGGACAGACGTTGCAGCATGGAATAAAGGCATGCGGTAAATAAAAGCTATTGACGCGCCTCGCTTTTGCTCGTTGCGGCAATCAGAGTGTTCACACGCCACGCCGGGAGAAATGTCAAAGGCAGTGTTGAAAACTCATTTTGAGTTTTCAACACTGCCTTTTTAATATGTTTGGGTTATTGTTTTTGAGAGCAAATCGGTCAATTATCACCGCGCCGCACACCGAGCAAAGCGAGCCTTCGGTAAGACCTGTTTTGGTACTGGTCGCGGCAATTGCGGGATCGGAGACGGTTTTGTGTCCGAGGGCGGCGATGGTACCGCTTTCCGTAGCTCCGCACTTTGAGCATTTGCGCGTTTTTTTACCCTGAGCGGTACAGGTGGCTTTTTGAGTTTCCGTCCAATTGCCGTATGTGTGTTTGGCATACCGCGGGAGACGTAGCGGGCGGCTCGGTAACAACGGGTGGTTCGGTAACAACTGGAGCGGCGGTACTTTCCGGAACAGAGTTTTCCGTGAGGTCCGGCTCCGTGTCGCGGTCCTCTCCGGTCGTATCCTTTGGCGTATCCGGCGCAGAGGTGTGCGGTGCTTGGGTTTCATGCTGTCCGCGGTCAAACGGGTCGAGCAGGGTGATCGTTGCAAAAACTATGATCGACGCTATCAGCAGAAAAAGCACGAGCAGAAGCGCAGTGTATCTTCCAGAATTATTTTTCTTACTGTAAATCGATTTTTTCATAGGTGCCTACTACCTTGTTCCCGGCTTTGAACTCAACGGTAGCGCCGAAGAGTTCGCTCGTGTATTTGCCGGAAGGTCCGGTGCCTCCGCATGCTGCGAAAGAGCACATAACAAGGACGAATGCAAGCGTAAGCGTCGCGGCTTTGAGGAGCTGCATTTTTATCAATGATAAAAATACACACCTATCGCTTTAGCCATTGGGTATGGATATTCGGTTGCGTCGCAATTTTTAGCATAAATGCGGCGCTGTGTCAACTTTTTTTGAAGAAAATTTGAAAAAACGGTCCGTCAAGGGTTTATATATGTCGGATATACGGACGATGTTTATTTTGTGGTCGTTTTTTTACGTCAAGTGAAATACCGCCCGGTGTCAACCCTTTGACAAATGCCGGAGATCACCGTTCAAAAGCTCAGATATCGTATTTCAATTTGATTCGTTCGAGTTTTTTTCCGTATGGAACGGCAAGGAGGAACAGAAAGATCATATTCGACACGGCGTACAGCGCGGTGTGCGGAAGCGCCGTGATGCACGCGCCGAGGTACAACGAAGCCGAAAAGCCCTCGTTGTACCAGAGCACGGTCCATACGTCCATTATCAGCGAGAAAATCACGCCTGACAGCGCGCCGAACGTCACCGTCAGGGCACGTGAGCGCCGCAACGCCGGGGCTGCGGCTCCGGAGATAAGTCCTATCATGCCCCACGCAAGCATCTGAAAGGGCGTCCACGGTCCCATTCCGAAGTACAGGTCGGATATCAGCGCCGACATTGCGCCGACAAGGTAGCCTGCCTCGCCGCCGAGGTGTATGCCGGTCAGCACGGTGAGCGCGGTCACCGGCTTGAAAAACGGAATGAATCTGCCCGCGACCGACAGTGCAATGGTCACCGAGGCTATGACGATCCGCCGGGAGCCGGTCTTTTTTCGCTCAAATCCGGTAACGAAGAACAGATTGGCGAGCAGAGCCACGGCGAGCGATACGGCGGCATGGTATTTTGCGTCCACAAGCAGTGCTCCGGCGGCTACGGTCGCGGGTAACAGCACAAGCGGCAGTATTATGCCGAGCGTGCGGCGCACGGCGGAGTTTTTTATTTCAAGCATTGCCGCCTCCGTTCCGATCAGTTGCGGCATCGTTCATCCGGCAGAGCCGGGCGACGTCGCCGACCGTAACGGCGCGGTCGAAGTATCCGCGCGTCATGCGCGCGGCGGGGGTGGTATAAAAGGCGCTGTCGCTGAAAAAGCGGTGCGGCTCGTCCTCCGATACCACCTCGCCGCGGAAAAGGAGCGCACAGCGGTCGGCGATATCGGCGGCAAATTCGGTGTCATGCGTCACCGCAAGCACGGTCATACCGCCCGCGGCAAGCCGGCGTATGGCATCCGTCAGCAGACGCTTCGCGGCGGCGTCAAGCCCCTTGGTGGGTTCGTCGAGCAAAAGCAGATGCGGCTTGTGCGATATCACCTTTGCCAGCGCCAGAAGCTGGCGCTGACCGCCGGAAAGATCATATGGGTGCCGCCCCGGGGGGAGGTCAAGTTCAAACGGAAGCGCGGCGGGGTCGCAATGCGCGTCAGCAAGCTCCTCGCGCACGCTGTCGCGCAGAAAAAGCGATTCAACGTCCTGCGGGAGCAGTGCCACGCACCCCGCGGGACACTTTTTTTCACCGAAGACCCGCACCTTGCCGGCATAATGGTTGCAAAGTCCCGCCGCGACTGCGAGCGCGGTGGATTTTCCCGCGCCGTTGCCGCCGACAAGGCAGGTGATGCTTCCCTCCGGAACGCGCAGGCTCATGCCGCGCAGAACGTCCGCGCCTTCGCGCGAATAACGGAAAAACACATCGGAAAATTCAAGCGCACAGGGCTTTTTTTCGTTTTTTTTCGCAATGTCGGTCGCGGGCAGGGCGCGGACGGAATTCCCGTAGTTGTCGGTGATAAATCTGCGCCCCTCGCGGACGCTGAGCGGGCAGGGGAGAGTCGAGCCGAGCGCGCGGTGCAGTCTTACCGCGGCGGGCATGGCGTCCGCAACGGGAGAGGAGGGCGGGATGCGCGCAGCTACCGCGCGCGTGTCGCCGGAGTCGGCGACTTTGCCTCCATCGAGTATCACGACCTGTGTGGCAAGCGGCAGGATGTCCTCAAGCCTGTGCTCGGCAATTATTACGGTCAGTCCCAGCTCACGGTTCAGCCGCCGGACGGCGGAGATGAAATTCCGCGCGGCTATCGGGTCAAGGCGCGAGGTCGGCTCATCGAGCAGCAAAAGCTCCGGCTGCATCGTCATGACCGAGGCGAGGGCGAGAAGCTGTTTTTCGCCGCCGGAGAGTGCGGAGGTCGGGCGGTCAAAGAGATCCTCAATGCCGAAAAACGCCGCCACCTCCGCAACACGGCGGCGTATCAGCACGGGCGGCGTACCGAGGCATTCAAGCCCGAACGCCAGCTCGTGCCACACCCGGTCGGTCACCGTCTGTTCCTCCGGGCTCTGGGCGACATACCCGATGCGAGCCGCCGCATCGCGGTCGGAAAGCGCGCCGACAGGCGCGCCGCAAAAGTCGATGCCGCCTGCGGTCACACCGCGCGGTGCAAGCTCGCGCTTGATGAGGCGCAAGAGTGTGGATTTGCCGCTTCCGGTGGCTCCGGCAAGCACCGTAAAGTCGCCTTGCGACACTGTGATGTTGACGTCGGAGAGCGCCGGCGAGTCCTCTCCGGCGTAGCAAAAGCTCAGATCTTTGATAGCAAGTATTTCCATTTTATCGTCTCCGCAGTGTCAAGTATTGTCGGCAGCAGAATAAGCGCTGTGTAGGCGCAGTAAGCCGTTATTGCCGCAGGCGAGAGGGGAAGCGCCGCGGCGGACGGGTAAAATTCAAAATCAAGTGCACCGAGTGCGGCGGGAAGGGCGCAAAGCGCGGTAAGCGCCGCCACGGCGGCGGTAAGGCAGGCATCGGAGCGGCGAAAACGGAATGTCGAAAACGCCGTGCGGCGGCAGGTACCAAAGCCGCGTGCCGTCATGCTGTCGGCGGTCACGATACCTGTCTCAAGCGACCACGTCAGCATTATCGAGGCGACGCGCGCACCTGTGCGCAGTCGGTCGGGAATGCTGTCGTCGCCCGTGCCGCCGGAGACGCGCTGTGCGTCCGACACCTCGCGCGTGCGGCGGATAAGACGTGGGACTGCGCCGAGCGTCATCGAGAGCAGGAGCGCGGTCTTCGGCGACAGCCGCCCGAAAATGTAAAGCAGGCGGTCCGAGGTCATAACGTCGGTAAAGACCGACGTTATATTCAGTACAGCCGCTATCGCCGCGCCCGTAAATGCTCCGTAGGCAAGCGCCTCAAGCGTTATCGGCGTATCGTTTACAAACACCAGCACGGTCCTGCCGTTGTGGGAAAAAACAATATTTATGAGCGCCGAGGCGGTGATGACGGCTATATTGAAAAAGACGGCGCGCAACGCGCCGTCTTTTTTGCGGATGATCCTTACCGCAAGCGACGCGGCGCAGGCAAGCGCCGATATTGCGGGGTTGCGGCAGAGCATTACCGTTCCTGCCGCCGCCGCAAAGTAAAAAATCTGAACGAAGGGATTGATATCCTTGAATGAACGCATTTTTTCAGTCTCTCGTGTTGAATCCGGCGCCGTCGGTGTAGATCCACTCTACCGTGTCGCCGTCGGCGGGATGATACGAGCCGCATCCGACAGACGGAGATGTGCCGTTTACGCGGTAGGTCCAGCCCGAAAGCTCGCCGAGATCGAATTCGTAAAGGTAGTTTATTCCCGCGATATACTCCATGCCGGCGCTGCCGGTGGCGTCGATCTGCAGCCTGTACTGCCGCGCGGCTGCAATGAGGATGTCATACACGGTGTCGCCGTCGCGGAACGGGACGGTGACGGCGGCAAGCATAACGCCGTCGGCGGGGATGTAA
>CATYWI010000101.1 GCA_958414155.1 uncultured Anaerotruncus sp.
GCGGATATCAAGGCTGCGCCGCGGCATGCCCGTATGGCTTGCGGCACTGATACCGTCGGTGATATTCGGACTCATACACGGTCAGATCCTCTGGATAAGCTACGCCCTGCTTCTGGGACTTTATCTCAGCATGGTCTGCATCCGCGCGGGATCGACTGCGGCAAGCGCTCTGCTTCACACCGCGTTCAACGCAACGAGCTTCATCCTGCCGCTCCTCCCGATAGCCTACGACGCGCCGCGCACGGTGTTTTACCTGCTTGCGGCGGCATCCGGCATAATTTCGGCGGCGCTCACAGTGGTATTCATACTGCTGACGAAAAAGAAAAATGTCCCCCGGGCGGAGGTGTGCGCATGATAACGCCTGTAACAGAGCTTGCCGCCACGCGCGGACGGATACTCGGAGTTGATTTCGGGGACCGCCGCACCGGACTTGCGATATCGGACGCGAGCCGCTTTCTTGCCGGCGGAATAGGCACGGTAAGCCCCGGCGGGATAGCCGCAACGGTAAAAGCCGTTGCCGGAATAGCCGCCGAGCAGGGCGCGGCACCGAAGGCTCGCGCGCCGAGCGATGCCGCGAATTTGCGCTTATGCTGGCTGACGAGGCGGGCATCCCGGTTGCCATGACGGACGAGAGACTTACGACAGTTGCCGCCTCGCGCTACCTGAACGAAACAGACACACGCGGCAAAAAAAGAAAGGGCGTCATAGACACCCTCTCGGCGGAAATAATCCTGCAAAACACACTGGACAGACTAAGAAATCTGTAAGCAACTTATAACAGTCAAAGCACCATCCCGGCAGCATTTAGCTGCCGGGATGGTGCTTTGACTTATATTTTCGGAATTTTGATCTTTACTTCTCTGCCAGCCTCGGCGGAACGTGCGATACCGTCGATTATAGCCTGGTTTATAAGTATCTGCGAGGTCGGTACGGGAGCCGCGCCGCGCGTGATGACGGCATCAAGGAATGAGCGCACCTTGCGCTCGACTCTGCCGAGTCCCTTAAGCTCCAGCGTGGGGATAACAGTCTCGACCTGCTCGCCCGACACCTCATGATATATGGTCATGGGACCGCCCACGGTACCGTTCCAGCACTCGGTGGAGGGTATGCGCAGTCCGCCCTTTGTGCCGAGCACTATGGTGTCGCCCGCGGTATTCATGTTCATCGCCCAGGAAATGCGAAAGTCGATGACAAGACCGGTCTCAAAGCGTATGAAGGCGGCGGCAAAATCGTCAACTCCGAATTTTGCGGCAAGCTCGCGGCGTGAGCCGTAATATGCGGGATCCTTACCGAAATACGCCGACTTGTAGCCGGAAACTGTCGTAGGCTTCGGGTATCCGAGCGCGTTCAGCATCATATCGAGCGAATAGCAGCCGATGTCGCCGAGCGCTCCGATGCCTGCCGTATCGTCGCGTATGAAGGTATCCTTGCCTCCGGCACAGGGAATGCCGTGTCTGCGTCCGCCGCCGGTCTGGATGTAATATATCTTTCCGAGCACGCCTGACTCGAATATCTTCTTTATCATCTGCATATTCGGGTCAAAGCGCGGCTGAAAGCCGATGGAAAGTATGCGCCCCGTCTCCTTTTCAACGCGGCAGACCTCGACCGCCTCGTCAAGCGTTACGGTAAAGGGCTTTTCAAGCAGAACATCAAGCCCGTGGCGCATTGCATACATTGCCGGCTCCGCGTGCTGGCGGTTATAGGTGCATATGGACACTGCATCAAGGTTCTCCTTGGCTATCATCTCGCGATAATCGGTATAATCGTGCGCTCCGGGTACCTCCCAGTCGTCAAAGAATTTTCTTGCCTTGCCGGGAATGATGTCGGCGCCTGCGGCGATCTCCACATCGTCAAAGAGCTTGTATGCCTTGACGTGCGAACGTGCGATACCGCCGGTGCCAATAAAGCCGATGCGCAGTTTGCGGTTTGCCTTTATATCGTTTGTTACCTCTGCCGTTTCCTTGAATTTGTCAAGGTCGGCGTCTTTAATAAGTTCCATGTGAGCAGTCCTTTCGTTTTTTCTGATTATATTATAAGACAAAAAAGCCGCGGAATCAAGTCATTTAATTTGAAAAAACGGACGAATATTGCGGCGCGGAGTATTTTTTGTACACGCGCCGAATATATTTTCACGACGGAGGACTATTCACATGGCAAAAACAACGACCAAGCCGCGCGGGACAGGACGCGGCGTCACAGCCCCGCCGGGACCATCGCCCGGTCTGTCTGCCGCCGAGGTGGAACGCTCACGCGCAGAGCACGGCGACAACCGCCTCACCGAGCGGCGGCAGCGCGGTTTTTTTTCACGCTTTGCGGCAAATCTCGGCGATCCGGTCATAAAGGTACTGCTTTGCGCGCTGGCTGCAAATATCATATTTACATTCCGGCATACCGACTGGTTTGAGACCATCGGGATCGCCGTATCGGTGCTTACCGCAACGATAGTCTCGACCGTATCGGAATGGGGCGGAGAGGCGGCGTACCGCCGTCTCTCCGCTGAGGCGGGACGCGCCGTCTGCCGCGTCCGCCGCGCGGGACTCATAACCGAGATCCCCGCAGCCGATGTTGTGGTGGGCGACACCGTGCTGCTCGGCGCGGGCGAGTCGGTCCCTGCCGACGGATATATCACAGCGGGCAGTGTGACGGTCGATCAGTCGGCAATGACCGGTGAGAGCCGCGAGGTGGAAAAACGCTCCGCAATGTATGCGGGCAGGCGCGGGAATATCCCGGCTCCCGATCCCTCGGAGCCGTCGTCGGCGCTGAGAGGCTGCCTTGTCCTTTCGGGTGAAGCGGAAATGACCGTTACCGCCGTCGGCGATGCTACATATCTCGGCGGGATATCGGGCGAGGTACAGGAGGAAACGCGCGAAAGCCCGCTCAAGGTGCGGCTTTCGCACCTTGCGGCACAGATAAGCCGCCTCGGCTATGCCGCCGCCGCGATCGTTGCCGCGGCGTTCCTTTTCAACGCCTTTGTGCTTGACAGCGGATTTATCGGCAGCGTTATCCTTATGAAACTGCGCGACACGCATTACCTCTTCTCAAAGCTGATAGCCGCGCTCACACTCGGACTGACCGTTGTGGTGGTCGCGGTCCCCGAGGGACTGCCCATGATGATAGCGGTGGTTCTGTCGGCAAATATACGCCGCATGGTAAAGGCGGGAGTGCTCGTGCGCAAGCCTGTGGGGATAGAAGCGGCGGGGAGCATGAATATCCTGTTTACCGACAAGACCGGAACGCTCACCGAAGGGCGTATGTCGGTAGGCACGATCATTACCGGGGACGGCGTAAGGACCGACGGTGCGGCGGCGCTTGCACGTGCGGGCGGAGTGCTCTGGCGGAGATATTGCGAATCCGCCTGTCTCAACACAGCGTCGGTACCCGGCATGAACGAAGCGGGCGCTTCGTGTCCCGTGGGAGGCAACGCCGCCGACCGCGCGCTTTTGCGTTCGGTAATGGATGCGGGCGGGAATGTCGGCACACTGCCGCGCGTCAGCGCGCGCTGTCCGTTTGACAGTGCAAAAAAGTACTCCGCCTGCACCACCTGCGACGGTGAGACCTACGTAAAGGGAGCGCCGGAGATACTTTTGCCGCGGGTGAGCGATTATATCGCCCGCGACGGCAGTGTGCGTCCGTTCGGCGGCGGTCGCGCCTTTGGCGCGGCGCTCTCGGAGGCACGGCGCGGCGGCGGAAGAGTTCTGCTTATAACCGTGGGCGGCGGCAGGATGAACGGTGACATACCGGACAGCCTGACACTTATCGCCGCCGTCATCCTTAACGACCGCCTGCGGCGCGAAGCGCCGGCGGCGGTAGGCGAGCTGCGCGGCGCGGGCATTCATGTAGTTATGATAACGGGAGACAGCGCCGAGACCGCCGGGGCGATAGCGCGCGAGAGCGGCATCCTCGGCGGCGGTGTTGATATGGTGCTTGAATCCTCCGAGCTGGCAAGACTGACCGACGGCGGGCTTGCCGAGCTTTTGCCGCGTATAGGCGTTATCGCACGCGCGCTGCCGTCCGACAAGAGCCGTCTTGTGCGCGTGGCACAGGACGCGGGGCTTGTTGTGGGCATGACCGGCGACGGCATAAACGATGCCCCGGCGCTGAAGCGCGCCGACATCGGCTTTGCCATGGGAAGCGGCACTCAGGTAGCCAAGGACGCCGGCGATATAGTGATACTTGACGATAACCTTGCCTCGGTCGCACACGCGGTGCTTTACGGGCGGAATATCTTCAAAAGCATACGCAAATTCATTACCCTGCAGCTCACAATGAACTTCTGCGCCGTCGGCGTGTCTATGATAGGTCCTTTTCTCGGCATCGACGCGCCCGTTACCGTTGTTCAGATGCTGTGGATAAACATAATAATGGACACACTCGGCGGACTTGCATTTGCGGGCGAGCCTGCACTGCCATCATGCATGAAGGAAAAGCCGAAGCGCCGCAACGAGCCGATACTGAACCGTTATATGATAAACCAGATAGTATTTCTCGGCGTTTTTACAGTCGCGCTGTCGCTCGGATTCCTCAAACTGCCGTTTTTTACACAGCATTTCCGCTCCGCGCCGGACGGGATATATCTGCTGACCGCTTTTTTTGCCTTTTTTATATTTGCGGGCGTATTCAATTGCTTCAACGCGCGCACTGACCGACTTCGCCTGCTGGCGGGGATAAGGAAAAATCCCGCATTCATCACGATCATGAGCGCCGTGCTGACGATACAGATAGGCTTTGTTTATCTCGGCGGGACGGTCCTGCGCACCGTACCGCTCAAAATAACCGAGCTTTTGTGGGCTATGGCGTTTTCACTGCTTGTTTTTCCCGCCGAATTCCTGCGCAAGCTGTTGTGGCGTCTCGGCGGCAGGCGCGGCGGCTTTTGACCGCCGCGCCGTCACCGGCACGGAACAGAGCCTTTCCGCATTATAAAAAAAGTATTGACTAATTGCCGCCGAAGGTGTATAATATAAAGGATGAATATCAAATGATATCTACCCGTGGCTCAGCTGGATAGCGCGCAAGACTCCGACTCTTGAGGTCGCAGGTTCGAATCCTGTCGGGTAGGCCATCAAGACACACGCAAAAGGAGCGTATAAAACTCCGATGCGTGTGTCTTTTTCTATGCAAAACAGGGGTAAATTACCGTTTTTGCGGTAATTTACCCTTTTTGTCGTTTCTTCGCTCATCGCCGTAGGGATTTGTTCTTCTCTCGCTTTGGGAAATCGCAAACCGCTAACGATTGTACAAAAAGGATTTTTGCACGATAAGGAGCGTATGATTTCTTCTGTCTTAATCAACGAAAAAATGACCGACCGCACTCTTACGAACGCAGTCGGTCGTTTGACCTTTATTTCTCTGTACTCTCTTTTTCCGATCGAAGCAGACCGGTTTTACTTTTTCGCTTTTTAAGCTGACCATACCGGAGAATCACATATTCACGTCCATGACGACTGCGCACAGCATACTGTCCGGGGACGGGTCGCCTCTGACGGCGCCGATGTAGTCATTGCCGAGGAAGTCGCTGAAATCACCTCCGATATTCAGCTCCGGAAGTCGTCCGACCAATCTGCCGTTTTCCATCAGATAAGACATCTGTACTGGAGAGGCAAAATGACCGCCGGGTGTGATATCGCCGCCTGAAGTCATGACGATATAGATCGCTTTGCCCGGTACAAGTGCGCTGAGTGCCGGTGCGGTCGGCTCTGCATAAAAACGATTGAAGCCAAGGGTCGGCACACCGTCATAA
>CATYWI010000102.1 GCA_958414155.1 uncultured Anaerotruncus sp.
CGTGAGCGTCAGCATACCGTCCGGCGCACCCGTACCGTCGGGAAGCGTAAACGGCTGTGTGCGGAAGGCCGGATGCTCCGCAAGAAACGCTCTCACGACCTCCTCATTCTCGCGCGGCAGTATCGTACAGGTGGAATAGACCAGCACGCCGCCGGGCTTCAGCGCCTCTGCCGATGCGGCAAGTATCGCACCCTGCAATGCGGGCAGGTCGGCTGACTCCTCCGGCGCGCGGTATCTTATCTCCGGCTTGCGGCGGACAGCGCCGTAGCCCGAGCAGGGAACATCGCAGAGCACACGGTCGAATTTTTCCCCGTCCGGCGGCTGCGTTGAGTCGCGGCAGACGGCGTGTATGATGCCGATCCCTTGGCGGGCGGCGCTTTTGACTATGAGTCCCACGCGGCTTTCGTGCAGTTCGCAGGCAACGATCTCGCCGCGCCCCTCCATCTCAAGGGCGGCGGAAATGCTTTTCGTGCCCGGTGCGGCGCAGGCGTCAAGCACACGCTCGCCCGGCATAGCCCCAAGCACCCACACGGCAAGCTGTGCAGCCTCATCCTCCGCGAACGCGGTGGGAACGTCTCCCGTGAGGCACGCGGGAAGTCCCGCGCCCGTAACGCGCACGCCCCACGGCGACGCGGCTGTGGGCGACGCCTCAAATCCGCTCTCCTCAAGCCCGCGGCACAGCTCGTCACGCGTACACCGCGCGGTGTTCACGCGGAGAGTCAGCGTAGGCTGCTCAAGAAACGCGCCGAGCATTTTTTCGGTGCGCGCGGTCCCGTAAGCCGCAATAAGCTCTCGGCAGAGAGCTTCACAGACCGAATAACGCACCGAGAGATACTTTATCCCCTTACCGCGCTTTTCCGGAAAGGGGAATTCCCCCTCCTCCACCGTGCGCTGATATGTGCGCAGCACGGCGTTGACAAACCCGCGCGCATCGTGCGGAGCGAGCGCCACCGTCTCGCACACCGCCGCGTGGGGAGGTATCCGGTCGGAAAACGCCAGCTGGAAAAGCCCGAGCCGCAGAATATTTTTTGTTTTTACATCTATTTTTGCAAGCGGGCGAGATGCGAGCCGCGCTATGATATAGTCAAGCGTTATCCGCCTTTCGGTAACGCCGCGCACGAGGTATGCGGCAAGCGCGCCCTCGTCGCCCGCAAGCGTTCCGTCGCGGAGCATGGAATCAATAAGGATATTGCTGTATCCGCCGTCGTCTATACGGCAAAGCAATGACAGCGCGGCATGCCGTGCGGTCGCCTTACCGCCATCGGTCTTCTCCGTGCCCCGGACGTGCTTCGTTTTTTTGTCCATAGCCGTTCTCAGTCACGACTGTTGCGGTTACTGCGCGAGCCGGCGATGAACATGAGCCTGATAAGCTGAAGGATCGATCCCGCAAGCGCCGCAAGATATGTCAGCGCGGCGGCGGTGAGCACCTTTTTGGCGCCCGCCAGCTCCTCCTCGGTATATCTTCCGTCGGCGCGCAGCGCACGCAGTGCGCGGCGGCTCGCGTTAAGCTCCACCGGGAGCGTTACAGCCTGAAAAAGCACCGCGAACGAAAATGCGAATATCCCCAGTCTCATAAGGAAGCTGCCGCCGTCTCCGTATGCGTTGAGCATGAGACCGACAAAGAATATCGGCCATGCGAGCTGCGAGGCGATATTACAGACGGGGACTATCGCCATTCTGAGCTTTATCGGCGCATATCCCTCGGCATATTGCAGGGCGTGTCCCGCCTCGTGAGCGGCAACGCCCACGGCGGCGATGCTCGGCGTGCTTATCACGCCGGACGAAAGGCTTATCGTGTTATCGCGCGGGTCGTAATGGTCGGTCAGCTCGCCCGCTATCGCCTTGACGGGCACGTTCGTCACCCCGCCGGAGCGAAGCACGGCATAAGCCGCGTCCGTGCCGGTAAGCCCCGCACGGTTGCTGATCTTTGAATACTTCGCATACGCGCTTTTGACCTTTATCTGCGCCCACAGCGTTATGACGTAAGCGATGATTATCAGAATATATGTCGGATCAAAATAAAACGGCATTGTTTTTTCCCTTTCAGAAGAAAATCAGACAAGTCTTTCTCCGATGCTGATCTTTCTGCCGCGTATGAACTCCGCGGCACTCATTTTTCCCTTGCCCTCGGGCACTATGCGTGTCAGTACGATCGCACCCTCGCCGCAGGCGACGGTTATACCGCCCTCGCCGTGCGCGTCAAGAGCCACGACCGTCCCCGCCTCGCCTGCCGGCGTACCCCCGGCAGCCACGCGCGAGGCTGTGATCTTAAGCAGTTTTCCGTCCGGCGTATGCGTCCATGCCAGCGGCGCGGGAGAACAGCCGCGGATAAGGTCATGTATCACGGCGGCGGGACGGGTGAAATCGACCCGGCAGTCCGCCTTTTCGATCTTTGCGGCGTATGTCGCACCCTCCTCCGGCTGCGGTGTGCGAACAAGCGTTCCGGCGCAAAGCGATCTCAGCGTGCTGACGAGCAATTTACCGCCCGCCGCCGCCATGCGGTCGTGCACCGTGCCGAAGTCGTCCTCCGCGCCGATCTCCACGCGGCAGGTCTCAAGCATATCGCCCGTATCTATGCCCTCGTTCATATACATTGTCGTGATGCCGGTAAACGGCTTACCGTCTATTATCGCGCGCTGCATGGGAGCGGCGCCGCGGTATTCGGGCAGCAGCGAGCCGTGTACGTTTATACAGCCGTACTTCGGCAGTTCCAGCACCTCGGCGGGCAATATTCTGCCGTATGCGGCGACCACGATAAGGTTCGCCTCAAAGCCGCGCAGCTCTTCAAATGCCTCGGGCGTACGCAGTGTGCGCGGCTGACAGACCGGGACCCCCATTTTCTCCGCCAGCACCTTTACCGGCGGCGGGGTGAGCTTATGTCCGCGTCCCGCAGGCTTATCCTCGCGCGTAAAAACGCCTGCGATGCTTGCGTCAGTCTCTGCGGCAAAATCCGCCAGTGCGCCGAGCGACGCGGCGGCGAACTCCGGCGTCCCCATAAAAACTATCCTTAGCGGATCCGTCGGAGCCGCGACCGGAATTTTCGTTACATTCTCCATCATTTATCTTCCATACTGATTGCAATGTCGGTATACAGCTTACCGTCAAGATGATCTATCTCGTGGCAGAAGGCGCGTGCGAGCAATCCCTCTCCCATGATCTCCAGCGGCTTGCCGTCATAGCCCGTCGCGCGGACCGTCACCTTCATCGGGCGGCGCACGATCCCCGATCTGCCGGGGATGGAAAGGCAGCCCTCGGGACCCTCCTGCTCGCCCGACTCATATACTATTTCCGGATTTATAAGAAATATCGGATGGTCCTCCTCTACCTCGATGACCACAAGGCGGCGCAGCACGCCCACCTGCGGCGCGGCAAGTCCCACTCCGTCGGCGGCACGCATTGTCTCAAGCATGTCGTCAAGGAGCTGTTTTATTCTCGGAGTGACCCTTTCCACCGGTCGGCTTATCTGCCGCAATGTCGGGTCTTTATCGGTTATGATCCTTCTCTTAGCCATTTTTCGTCCTCGTGTGAAGTTATATGTATCGTTTATTTATATTTATTCCCCGCACGATATGATATCGCGTCAGCAATCATATCGTTCATATATTCGTCGGATTGAAATCTATCGCAAGCGTCGGTCCGCGGCGTGCGCGGTCGGAGAATTCCGTCCTCAGCCGCGCGAACATCGCGCGGCTCCTGCCCGAGAGCTTGCATTTTATCACCATTCTTATCCGGTACTTGCCGTCCACGCGGTAGACCGGCGCCTCGAACGGTCCGAAAACTATCACCGGCACGTCCTTGTATTCGCCGCCGCTGAACGCCCTCAGCCTTTCCGCCAGCGCCTTGCCGGACATCACCGCCGACCTCTCGTCGGGAGATGTGACCGTCATAAGCACTATATCGCAGAACGGCGGGAAGGTCAGCGCACGCCGCAGTCTTATCTCACGCGAATAAAACGTGTCGTAATCCTGACTGCACGCGAGCTTTATTATATCATGCTCCGGATTGTTCGTCTGTATTATAGCCTCGCCGGGCTTTCCGGCGCGGCCCGCCCTGCCGATGACCTGCGTCAGCATGGCGAAAGTGCGCTCGCCCGCGCGGTAATCGTCAAGATAAAGCGACATATCGGCAAGCAGAACGCCGACGAGCGTTACATCGGGAAAATCGTGTCCCTTTGTCACCATCTGCGTTCCGAGCAGTATATCCGCCTCGTGTGCGCGGAAGCTGCCGAGCATTTTGTCATATGCCTCGCGCGTTGAAGTAGTATCGGTATCCATACGGATGACCCTGACGCCCGGGATAAGCATCCCCAGCTCCTGCTCGACGCGCTGTGTGCCGTAGCCCATCCGCACCAGATGCTCCGAACCGCAGTTCGGACATTTTTCGGGCAGCGGCATATGTCTGCCGCACCAGTGGCAGACCAGCTCACCCGCACCGTAATCACTGCCGCGCGTATGATATGTCATTGACACCGAACAGCGCGGGCAGCTTATTGCCTCGCCGCACGACGCGCACGAAACGAAGGTATTGTACCCGCGGCGGTTCAGAAAAAGTATCGCCTGCTCGCCGCGTGCCACCGTCTCCCTCAGCTTTTCGGAAAGCAACGTTCCGACAGGAGAAAGATTTGCCCCGCGCGCCTCGCCGCGCATATCCGCCACGGTAACGGCGGGAAGCTCCGCGCCCCCGTAACGGTGCGTGAGCCGCACGAGCGTATATTTGCCGTCCTCCGCCTTTTTGAAGCTCTCGACCGACGGCGTTGCCGAGCAAAGCAGCATGAGCGCTCCCGCGTGTGCCGCGCGGTACCTTGCAATGTCCCGCGCATGGTAGCGCGGAGACATGTCCGACTTGTATGTGTGCTCCTGCTCCTCGTCTATTATTATCATTCCGAGGTTCACGACCGGCGCGAACACAGCCGACCGCGTGCCCACGGCAAGCGGCGCGGCTCCGCTTTTTATGCGCTCCCACGCGGCGCATCTTTCGGCGCGCGAAAGCCCGGAATGCAGAACAGCCACGCGCGCGCCGTAGCGCGAGCAGAATATCCTGACCGTTTGCGGCGTGAGCGCGATCTCCGGCAGCAGAAGTATCACCCCGCGCCCCCCGGCAAGCAGCCGGTCGATGAGCGCCAGCATGACGGCGGTCTTTCCGCTTCCCGTTACGCCGTAAAGCAACGCTCCGTGCGGTTTTCTGTCGTCAGCAAGTCCGGAAAGCACCTCAAACGCCCGGTTTTGCTCATCATTGAGCCGCATCGGCGGCATTTCGGCAGTTTCGGTCGTTCCGGCGGCTTCCTTTTTTGCCGATGCGTCAACGAGTATCCGCCTCAGCAGTCCCTTCTTCTCCAGCGCAGCGAGCTGAGGACGCCCGCCGCCGGTCTCCGCCTCGATCGCAGTCTCCGGTACACCGTCCTCACCTGCGCCTACAAGCATTTCAAGTATCCTGACCTGCACCGCCGAGCGCGGGCGTTTGATCTCGGGATGTGTCCCCTCCAGCACCCGCCGCACGGTATCGGCATCCGGCGCGGGCGCGCAGGCGCGCACGGCGTTCGCGTCGCCTCCGACCGGCTCAAGCTCTTTTATCAGAAAGGGCTTTTTCCCCCGGCAGAGTTTTTCAGCCGACTCGGCGGCTCCCGCGCCGAAGCGCGAGTTCAGCGCCGCCGCCGACACTCTGCCGCGGCTTTTTATAAAATCGAGCAGAATAAGCTCGGCGGGATCGGC
>CATYWI010000103.1 GCA_958414155.1 uncultured Anaerotruncus sp.
TTTGCCGACCTGTATCTTTGTTTTTCGGTTTTCTTGGCGGCAAAACGGCGGTGTTCAGCCGCCGAGACCAATGTCGACGGGGGTTAAAAACTCAAAATGAGTTTTTAACCCCCACGATTGTATAAAAATCATTCAAGCACTGCGCCGTGACGGACAAGCACCGCACGCAGTGCGGCGGTATCCAGTCTCTGCACGGGCGTTCCGCCCGCCGCGCAAAGCGCGGCTGCACTGCCCGCAGCCTCGCCGATAGCCATTGCGCACGCCTGGACGCGCAATGTGGCATGCGCTACCTCTTCGGCGCAGATCATTCTGCCCGCGGCGATAAAATTATCGCAGGCATCGGTTATCATACTGCGGTACGGGATATGCCCCGCCTTATCGAATCTGATAAGCCGCTGTTCGCCTCCGTCTGTACGGTGGATATCCACTACATGCGTTGTCAGCGCTACCGTATCGGGGAATCCGACCGCATTCAGCACGTCGTCACCGGTCAGCCGATAAATGCCGGCTATATGCCGCCCCTCGCGCACACCCGCATTTGCGGCGGTGGATGAGACGACGGCGTTTTTGAATTCCGGGAAATTCTCGCGCCAAAGTTCAACTATACGGAAAATATCCTCGCGCATCTTCCGCTCGGCGGCGCCGTATGCGCGGTTGTCGAGCACCGACGCCGGATTACGCGTTACGTTTACGGCAAGCCGGTCGCCGTTAAGCTCGGTATTGAACCACGGACCGCCGAACAGCGGCGCTTCACCCGCTTTATGCTTTTCGGCAAGGAAATCATGCAGGACCTGATTCTGCGATGCCGGGACCTTGCCGTTATGATGTATGCAGTCGCGCATGAGCGGAGTTGTAACATCAACTCCGGTAAGCTCAAAGCAATAGGAGAGCGGCTGGGGAGCCTCGTTCACGATAAACGGAATATCCACCGCGGCGCAAAGGTCTCCATCGCCGGTGGCGTCAATAAAGCATTTGCCCTCAACAGCCTCGACGCCGTTTTTATTTACAAAATACACAGACGATATCCGTCTGCCGTCTCGCACAGCTCCCTCAATGCAGGAGTTTGAATAAATATCAACGCCCGCCTCGGTCACCATGCGTTCGATCTCGAGCTTGCAGTACTCGATGTCAACAGAAACATGACCGCGGGGATATTCCACCTGCGCGCCGCCTGCGGCGCTGAGGCGCCCGATATATTCCCACGCGATACCGCCGACCTTGCGGTCGCCGTTTTTGAAAAATCCGCTTATGGGAATGACATATCCTGCGGTGCAGGCGCCGCCGAGAAAGCCGAAGCGCTCGATAAGCGCGGTCCTGGCTCCGTCACGCGCCGCGGCGACAGCCGCAGTCCAGCCGGCAGGTCCGCCGCCGCATACAACGACGTCATAGTTGCCGACAACGGGGATCTCCCTTGTTACTGTGATATTCTTCATTTTGCTTTTGCCTCTATCATGTCGGAAATACGCGCCATGGCGACATAAAGCCGCTCGATGCGCTGGGCGTAATTCAGGTTTTCATATATCGAAAATCCGCCGTCGTATACGCGCACAAGGTGCGGGTCGTGCGCCACAGCCATACGGTCGATGGAGGCGCGCACCTCGTCAGCGGTCAGCCCCGGCATTTTGCGGAAACTGTCCGAGCTTACCTCGGCACATATCTTTTCATTGGCAAACGGGCACGCGGCAAGACCGGCGGCTATTTCGTCCCACGGCGCACAGCCGTCAAACGGGTAGACGTGCAGGTCATTTTTGCCGTTGTTGTCCTGAAGGTGTGTTGCGGCAAGTATACCGCCGAATTTTCCGAGGTAGTCCTCGTCCGGTGAAAACGCGTTTCGGTGACCGCTGTCAAAGCAGTATCCGATGCCGCGCGAGCCGCGCACACGCTCCATTACGGCGTAAAGATATTCGGGATAGACCGAATTTTCAAGTGCAAGGACAAACCCGTTCTTTTCGGCACACTCCGCAATGCGCTCGTAGCGGCAAAGCGCCGTTTCGTTTATCGGCGCGGGAGCGCTCTTGCCCCACGTGACGTGCGCGATGCCCGTCTTTACGCCGAGAGAGGAAACATATTCTATCTCACGGCAGTAGCGGTCGGCTATCGCATCGCCCTCGTCGCCCTCATTCCAGATAAGCGTTGTCTTTGAGCCTGACAGGTGCACATTTTCGACCGGGATATCCAGCCTCCCGCAGAGGGAGACGGTGGCGGCAAGGTCGCCGTCGGCATACGGAGGCATGCCGAGGCAGGCAAAATCAAAGCCTGTGGACTTCATGATACGAAGTCTTTCCTCATCGGAAAGCGACGCGTCGCGCAGAAGATACATACCGAGTTTCAACATATAGCATTCTCCTTAAACAGATAGTTGACCGAAGGACGAAATCCGGAGCCGGGGACCGCCTCAGCCGTCGATTGCCTTAGTTACGATACAACTCCCGATGCCGTAGTACTCAAAGCACCGGACGGCATTTTCGTCTATTATTTCGCCCGAGACCGCTATCGGCACTGCCGGCGGGCAGCCTACGCTCGTGTCGGCAAGCACACGTCCCACGGCTTTTGCCACCGGGATTCGCTCGGCGGGAGACATAACGGCGTCACGTATGCGCATTGCCATACGCGGCCTTCCGGGAAGCGGCGGGAGGATATCCTCCGCCCTGCGGCGCGGGATGCTCATCAGCGCCTCGCCGAGGCGCGATATATCCGCCGCGCTGTTTGACGGCGAGACCATCATCACAAGATAGTCCGGATCGTAAAATTCCGGAACGATGCCGGCATCGTAAAGCGCGCGCGCAAGCCCGTCGCCGGTATAGCCCCACGGACGTGCGGCAACGGTCAGCTTCATCGGCTCATCTCCGATGAGCGTGAAGCCGTGCGCGGTAAGACTTTTTCCGAGCACTGCGGTACGCTCCGCCATATCTTTGAGCCGCGCGGGGAATCCGCCTGCCAGCTCGCGGGTTGCCGCATCGAGAGACCGGAGTATGAGGTATGACGGGCTGGTGGATCCGAACAACGCCAGCGCGCGGCGCGCCCCGGCGCAAAAAGCAGCCGGTGCGTTCCGCGAAATATGCAGATATGCCCCGCCTGTCAGCACGGGCAGAGTTTTGTGTGCCGAATCGCAGCAGGCATCGGCTCCGAGATCGACAGGATGCCGCGATACCGGCAGAAAGCGCAGGTACGCGCCGTGCGCGTTGTCCACGAGAAGCAGCGTACCGCGGCGGTGGCAGACTGCGGCAAGTCCCGCAACGTCGGCTATACTGCCGAGATAATCCGGCGACGTTATGTAGACCGCAGCCGGCTTTATCTCCGCCGCGTCAAGCGCCGCGTCAAGCGCCTGAGGGGTGACGGTACAGGACAGGTAATTTCCGCCCGTCTCCGGGTATAGCCAGCGCACGTCGATATCCAGCAATGCCGCTGCGGAAACAAATGTTTTGTGGCAGTTGCGTGCGGCAAAAACAATCGGCGGACGCGCCGGGTCATCCTCCCTTGCCGCAAGCACGGCAAGATAAATCATGGCGCGTATGGCGAGCGACGAACCCTCGGCGGAGTAAAACGTAGGACATCCGAAGAGCGCAGAGGCGTTTTCTTCGCTTTCGCGGATGATCCCGTGCGCCTCGTACAGGCTGTCGGCGCCGTCGATCTCGGTTATGTCGGCGCTCTCGCAGCCGAGTGCGCCGATGCCCTTATGACCCGGCATATGCAGGCGCACAGCTCCGCTTTTTTGGTATTTTTCTATGAAATCAATTATCGGAGTCGTCATCATCCGCTTCCCCGGCAGCGCGGAAGGCACGGTCAACAGCGACCATTACGGCGCATTCGATGCGCTTGCGGAAAAGCTCACAGCCGTATTTGTAAACGCCGGTGACGCTTCCGGTGGAATGATATGCGTTTGCCGCACAGCCGCCGGAACAGTAAAGGCGCGCCCAGCAGTCGCGGCATTCACGGTGAGCATAAACGTTGCAGGCGGCAAACTCGCCCTGCACGGCGGTATTGGTCACGCCGTGCCAGATATCGCCGAGGCGGAACTTTTCCTCACCCACGAACTGATGGCAGGGGTAAAGATCGCCCCACGGTGTGACTGCCATATACTCGGTCCCCGAGCCGCACCCTGAAATACGCTTGTATATGCAGGGACCGCCCTCAAGGTCGATCATGTAATGGTAGAAGGTAAACGGCTTGCCCTCGCGGTCGCGCTTTATCATGAGATCGGCGAGCTTTTCGTACTGGTCAAGCACCACGGGCAGATCCTCTGCTGTCAGCTCGGCGGCGTCTCCCGGAGCGCACACGACCGGTTCCATGCTGAGCTCGGTAAATCCGAGGTCGAGCATAGTCTCGATATCCTTGAGAAAATCCGGATTTGCGTGAGTAAAGGTGCCGCGCATATAATAATTTTTACCGCCGCGCGCCGCAACGAGCTTTTGGAATTTTGGAACTATCCTGTCCCAGCTCCCGTTGCCCGCATAGTCAACGCGGTAACGGTCGTGCACCTCGCGCCGTCCGTCAAGGCTCAGCACGACGTTGCTCATCTCACGATTGGCAAAATCGATAACATCATCGTCGATCAGCACACCGTTTGTGGTAAGGGTAAAGCGGAAATTCTTGCCCGCCTCCTTTTCTATACTGCGCGCATAGGCGACAAGACACTTCACCACGTCAAAATTCATAAGCGGCTCGCCGCCGAAGAAATCGACCTCAAGATTATGCCGCGTGCCCGAGTGCGCAACAAGAAAATCAAGCGCCTGCTTGCCGACCTCGTAGCTCATAACGGCGCGGTCGCCGTGATATTTGCCCTGGCTTGCAAAGCAATAGGAGCAATTGAGGTTGCAGGTGTGCGCCACGTGCAGGCAGAGCGCCTTGACGACGCCCGCCGTGCGCTCCTTCAGCTTGCCCGCCATCGGCTCAAAATTATCCGCCGCAAAAAGGCTGCCCTCCGCGGCAAGCTCCGCTACCTGATCGTAGCACTCCTCTATATCCGCGCGCTCGATATCCGCGTGTGCCGCGGCGACGGCGGATACGACCTCGTCCCGGCTTTTGCTCTCGTACCCGGAAATTATGTCATATGCGACCTCGTCCACTGCGTGAACGGCGCCCGAGGCAACGTCAAGTACGATATTGTAACCGCCAAGTTTGTACTGATGTATCATAAAACTTCTCCAATGAAAAATATAAGGGGCTGTCACACGTTAGCGCGACAGCCCCATGGATCTTTATTTGCTTACCTTGGCGCTCTTATTCTCGCACTTCTGGTTGGCAATGCCGCAGCTGGTCTTGCAGGCAGACTGGCAAGAGGTCTGGCACTCACCGCAGCCGCCGTTCTGCGCGCTGGCGCAAAGGTTGCGGGTCTTTATGGTGACTATGTGTTTCATACAGGAGTTCCTTTCCTGACGGCTTTTGCCGTCAAATCATTCATTTAAATTATTATACCACAAAAAAATTTTTATGTCAATACGTTTTTCACTCGGAGTACGTCTCTCCGGGAAGATTGGAGATATCCTCCGCTCCGGCGCCCGCCGACAGGAAAAGCGATATTATATCCTCGGCGCTGACGCTCTCTCTGCCCTCGAATTGCTCGAGCAGATATTCGCTTATAAACGGCAGAGCCTCGTCCGGAATGTTTATCCCATGCTCGGCTGCGATGATTTTTATGCCCTCGGCAAGCTTCGCTTCGGCGTCGTCCCCCGGCTCCGCCGAAAGGG
>CATYWI010000104.1 GCA_958414155.1 uncultured Anaerotruncus sp.
TTTCGCTTGCGCGTGAGCTTGACCTGCCCGTGATCATCCATGACCGCGAGGCGCACGGCGATTGCTTTGAGGCGGTCCTGCGCCACCCGGGCGTGAGGGGCGTCTTTCACAGCTATTCCGGAAGTGCGGAGATGGCGCTCGAGCTTTGCCGCCGCGGGTTTTACATTTCTTTTTCCGGTACCGTGACATTCAAAAACGCACGGCATGTGCGTTCTGTCGTCGAAGAGATCCCGCGCGAGCGCCTGCTTGTGGAGACCGACTGTCCTTATCTTGCCCCTGAGCCATTCCGCGGCAGACTGAATTATTCGGCATATGCCGCATACACCGCCGCCGCGATAGACGGCGTGCTCGGACTTGAGGAAGGAAGCACCGCGGATATTACGCGAAGAAATGCCATGACGCTGTTCGGCATTGCCGGCGAATGACCGCAGGGCAGGGAAAAGCCAAAAATCATAAAACTGACGCAAAAAAATCAGTTTTTTGAGAGCAAAGTGTCCAAAAAACTCTTGCAAAACCGCGCTTATTATAGTATAATAATAAATGTGGCTGTGTAACACAGTCATGTATATCTACATTTGTACTTTATCGCGCCGCATTTACCGGCGTGTCGAACGGTAAAAATCATATCCGTTCAGCTGATAAAAATCCATAAATACGAAAGAGGAATCACTATGGCGAAATTCGAAACCGGCAACATTCGCAACATCGCTCTGCTTGGACATGGCGGATGTGGCAAAACCTCTCTGGCGGAGGCAATGCTCTATATCAGCGGAGGGACCGACAGACTCGGTAAAACATCAGACGGAAATACCGTTTGCGACTTTGACCCCGAAGAGGTCAAGAGAAGCTTTTCGATATCTACGGCGATTGCGCCCGTCATCTGGAAGGGCTGCAAGATAAATGTTCTCGATACCCCCGGATATCTTGATTTTGTAGGCGAAGTAAAGCAGGCTCTCCGCGTTGCGGGCAGCGCTGTTATCCTTGTTGACGCCAAGTCCGGCGTTGAGGTCGGCACCGAGCTTGCATGGGATTATGCCAGCGAAATAGGCGTACCGAAGGTATTCTTCATCAATAAGTACGATGACAACGACGCTGACTTCGACCGCGTGTTCGAACAGCTCAAGGACAAATTCGGTAGCTCCGTCTGCCCGATAGTCGTTCCCGTAAAGGCGGGCAAGGAGATCCAGTTCGTTGACCTTATCGACATGAAGGCGTTCAAGTGCGACGCCAAGGGCAATAAGGTAGACATTGCCATGACCCCCGAACTTGAAGCCGCAGCAGAGAGTCACAAGTCCGACTTCAATGATGCCATAGCCATGGTAAACGAGGACATCATGATGAAGGTCCTTGAGGAAGAGGAGATCACCCGTGATGAAGCCGCAACCGCTATCCATGACGGTATCGTTTCCGGCACTATCGTGCCCGTATTCTGCGGATCCTCCACGACTCTTGCCGGCATAACCGAAATGCTCGATTCTGCCGTGAGCGCATTCCCGAAGTTCACCTCCAAGGGAACTGCCGAGCTTGAAGACGGCTCGACCACAAAGATCGACCCCAACGGTCCTGCGGCGATATTCGTATTCAAGACCGTTGCCGACCCGTTCGTCGGTAAGATGTCTTACTTCAAGGTAATGAACGGCACTCTCAAGAGAGATGCGGTGCTCAAGAACATAAACACCGGCGTCACCGAAAAGATGGCTCATATCTATACCCTCAAGGGCAAGACCCAGACCGAGGTCGATGAGCTGGCATGCGGCGATATCGGTATGATTGCAAAGCTCTCCAACACCAATACGAACAACACTCTCCGCGAGAGCGGTGAAGAGAAATATGCTCCTACCATCTACCCCGTTCCCAACATGACTCAGGCAATGATACCCGAGACCGCAAAGGACGAGGGCAAGATCTCGCAGAGCATGGCAAGAATGGTCGAAGAGGATCTTACGCTCAAGTATGAGACCGATCCCGACACCAAGCAGATGCTCATTTCCGGACTCGGAGATATGCACCTTGCGATACTTGCGGCAAAGCTGAAGAACCGCTACGGCGTTTCCATCAAGCTCGCGGCTCCGAAGATCGCTTACCGTGAAAAGATCACCAAGACCGTTGATATCCACGGCAGACACAAAAAGCAGAACGGCGGTTCCGGTCAGTTCGGCGATGTTTGGATCAAGTTCTCGCCCGGTGAGGCAGAGGGTCTGACCTTTACGGTGTCCGTTGTCGGCGGCGTTGTTCCGAAAAACTTCAACCCTGCGGTCGAAAAGGGTCTGCTTGAGGCTATGGTAAAGGGCGCGGCCGGATTCCCGATGACGCACCTTGCCGCCGATCTCCATGACGGCTCCTACCATCCTGTTGACTCCGATGAAATCTCCTTCAAGACAGCCGCTCAGCTTGCTTACAAGCAGTGCCTGCTTGAGGCTGCTCCCGTTATCCTTGAGCCTGTCGGAGATCTTGACATCACCGTTCCGGAATCCCTCGTCGGCGATATAATGGGCGACCTCAACAAGAGACGCGGTAGCATCATGGGTATGGATGCCGCCAAGAAGAAGGGCTACACCGTTGTTCATGCCATCGCTCCCAAGGCTGAGATCATGGACTATCCGATAGCGCTTCGCGCCATGTCGCAGGGACGCGGTTCCTTCACATTCACTGTGAACGACTACGCCACCGTTCCCGCAAATATCGCGCAGAAGATCGTAGAGGATTATAAGAAGTCCCAGGACGCCTGATCGTTATACACACTTGAATTCAATCAGTGGGGCTGCCGCGCAAAAAGCGCGGCAGCCCCACGCGCGCAGAAAGGAATAATGAACATGAGCAAAGAAAGAAAAAGCCCGCTCGGCGACCGCAGCTACTGGATCGATATTCTTTCCGTGTCGTCGCTTATTTCGGTAAGCATTATCGCGGGATGCGTAAATTATCTTATGGGAGACGGGAGCATCACATTTGCAAATGTGTTCTGGTCGTTTGCGCATCTTGCTGCATGGGCGGCCTGGGGATGGCTCGTGCTGTCAAAGCGTGAAGCCGGGCACCCGGCAAGAATATTGTATTCGGTCTGGTTCCTGCTGCCGCTCATCTCCGCCGCCGCGCTGCTCGTTATGTCGTTCATACCTGCGAGTGCGGAGTTCCTTTCCACCGCGCCGGGAAATATCCTCGCGACAGTTTTTATCGTCGGCTGTCTTCCTGTGTCGGGGTTCGGCTTTTTCGGCAGCATGGGCTATGCCGCAAACGATATAGTGATGATCGCGCTTTCCGCACTCATGCTTTTTGTACCGCTCATCGCCGCTGCGCGACGCGCGCGGCGACTGATGCGACGAAAAAAGTGATAGACCGACGCCCCGGTGAATATCATGTATATTGAATAAAAATATATGAGGGGGCGGCGGTGATATGTCCGATAAAATGACCACCTGCGAGTTGCGTGAAAAGGACGTGATAAATCTTTGCGGAGGCTCGAAACTCGGGCACGCGTGCGACTTTGAATTCGATGCGTGCGACGGCAGGATATGCGCGCTCATTGTGTCGCGGGAGACCGGATTTCTCGGTTTCGGTGGGGAGGAGAGCTTTATCGTTCCGTGGGAGCGCATAGAATGCATAGGCGAGGATGCGGTGCTTGTAAAGGTGCCTCAGAATGAGCTTTGCGCCTGCGAGCATGACCGCAGACGCGATAAAAAGCGAAAATAAATGTAAACAAATTGTAAAATCCGTCACGGCGCTTGAAAAAACAAAAATAGTATGATATAATACGTGTGTTTGTGCCGGAAAATACAGGTGAACCGTCACAGATCAAAAAAACACACACGCGGCATAGTACGGTCGGGTGCCGCCGGCAGCGGTTGTCCGTATACGGAGCGGCGTGGTGGGGAAAACCAGAAGGAGGACATTAAAATGTCTGTTATCACCATTAAACAGCTTCTCGAAGCAGGCGTCCATTTCGGACACCACACCAGAAGATGGAACCCCAAAATGCAGGAGTACATCTACACCGAACGCAACGGTATCTACATCATCGACCTTCAGAAGACCGTAAAGAAGTTTGAAGAAGCGTATATGTATGTCCGTGAGCTTTCTGCCGACAACAAGAACATTCTCTTTGTCGGTACAAAGAAGCAGGCTGCCGACGCCATCAAGGAAGAGGCGGAGAGATGCGGTATGTACTATGTTAACGTCCGTTGGCCCGGCGGAATGATGACCAACTTCAAGACCATCAAGAAGTCCATCAACCGTCTCAACACCCTGACCAAGATGGCAGAGGACGGAACCTTTGATATGCTCCCCAAGAAGGAAGCTGCCGCACGTCAGAAGGAAATGGCTGACCTTGAGAGAAACTACGGCGGTATCAAGAACATGAACGACCTTCCCGCAGCTATCTTTGTAGTTGATACCAAGAAGGAAGCCAACGCCGTCAAGGAAGCCAAGAAGCTCGGTATTCCCGTAATCGCTATCGTTGACACCAACTGCGATCCCGATGACGCCGATTATATCATTCCCGGCAACGATGACGCTATCCGCGCCATCAAGCTCATCTCCTCCGTTCTTGCCGATGCCGTTATCGAGGGCAAGCAGGGCGCAGAGTCGGCTGAAGTAGATGCCGATGCCGAAGCTACCGCCGAGGCAGAGAAGACCGCCGCAGAGTCCGAGGCAGAATAAGCCGGACCCGCTTATCAAAGAAAAATAAGGAGATATAAAATGGCTGCTATTACCGCAAAAGATGTTGCCGCCCTCCGTGCAAAGACCGGTATCGGTATGATGGAGTGCAAAAAGGCCCTTGTTGAGGCAGAGGGCGATATGGAAAAGGCTCTCAAGGTTCTTCGTGAAAGAGGACTTGCAGTTGCCGCCAAAAAGGAAGGCAGAATTGCCGCAGACGGTATCGTTGAGATACTGAAGGACGGCGATGTTTCCGCTATGATCGAGGTCAACAGCGAGACCGACTTTGTTGCAAAGAACGCTTCCTTCCGTGAGTTTGTTGAGGCTCTTCTCAAGACCATCGTTGCCGAGAATCCCGCGGATATCGACGCACTTCTTGCCGCAAAATATCTTGGCTCCGATATCACCGTAAGCGACAAACTGAAAGAGATGATCTTCCAGATCGGTGAAAAGATCAACATCAGACGTTTTGTTGTTGTTCACGGTATTACCAGCACCTACGTACACGGCGGCGGTGTTGCCGGCGTTATCGTCGGTTTTGATACCACTCCCGAGGTCGCTGCAACCGAAAAGTTCGCAAAGATGGCGAAGAACGTCGCTCTTCAGATCGCTTCCGGTAACCCTCCCACATACATCAAGCGCGAGGATGTTCCCGAGAACGTTCTTGCCGAGGAAAAGGCAATTCAGATCGCCGCTATGAAGAACGATCCGAAGAACGCCAACAAGCCCGAGAATATTCTTGAAAAGATCGTTGTCGGTAAGCTCGGCAAATACTATGAGCAGGTCTGCCTCAACGAGCAGGAGTTCTTCCTTGATGACGGCGTGACCGTCGGTAAGTACATTGCCGATACCGCCAAAGAGCTTGGCGCCCCCATCACCGTAAGAGAGTTCCACCTCTACGAAAAGGGCGAGGGCATCGAAAAGAGAGAGGATAACTTCGCCGACGAGATCGCGAAGCTCACTCACAAGAACTGATTTAAATAAAATTCGGGGCTGTTAAAAGCTTTGATGCTT
>CATYWI010000105.1 GCA_958414155.1 uncultured Anaerotruncus sp.
GTGCATTCGCCCTCGGTGAATTCTCCTATCGTTTTGTATTTCGCACGCAGTGCATCGTATTCACAGGACGCGCGTTGCGCCTCCTCTTCGGTCACGCGGCGGAGCGGGAGACGGCTGAAATGTACGTCATGCCGCAGAGCGGCGTCTGACGTGTATACGGCTGAATCCGCAAAGCGGAAGAACGCCTCGCATATGCGCGACGCAACGCGCTCCATGCCGGGTGCATTGTACATCTCGGTGGCGTGCATCAGCGGCTCGTCCATCGCTGTGCGCACAAGATCACGGGGCGAAAGATCGCCCGCAGCTCCGCAAAGTGAGACGAGAGGGAAGCTTCCCATCCTTTCTGCGATCTTGTGCCTTACGACATCCCAATAATCGGAGCAGATGAAATCGTGATGCTCCATGACCTGAGAGGGGCAGGCTGCTTCAATGACGGAGGCGACTGTCTTTCCGTCGTCATCTTTCAGAATAATGAAGTGTATTCCGTTGTCCACAGTTCCTTCGATCTCCATAAAGTCGGGGCGTGCGGTCGAGCCGTACATTTCGGTGTGCCCGTCGGCATACCTCGTGCGGCGGTTGTATGCTATTGAAATATGGTCGAATCCTGCG
Source organism: uncultured Anaerotruncus sp. (assembly GCA_958414155.1). The sequence continues at coordinate 610 of CATYWI010000105.1, forward strand.
GCAAGCGATACGGGACGGCGCGCCTGCCATGCCTCGGCGATGGCAAGTGCGATCTTTCCCGAAATTTCATCGGCATAGTCGGCGGGAAGCGTTTCGCTGCCCGGGACGGGAAAAATATGAAAATCATCTCCCCAGAATCCTGACATGGCATCGTCCGAAAGGTAGGGTGCTGTGTGGGTATGTATGGCGGAGAGCATAACGCATTCGGGAGCAGGGGAATCGGCGATCTCTGCAAGCTTTCGGCGTACAGCGGCAGTGAATCCGCGGCTCACCGCCAGCAGATCGCAGGAAACAAAGACGGCGGCATCGCCGTCCTCATCCTCGAGCGCAAGTATGTTTGCCTCAAGCCTGCTGTATACCGATACGGCAAGCCGCGTATAGTATTGTCCGACCAGTCTTACAGGCAGGCGCGGGGTTATATCTGTTTTTGCAGCTCCGGCGAGGAGCCTTTTTTTATTTTCCGATCTCATTCTGAAACGTTTGACCTTTCGGTGTGAAATTGTTTTTTATTACTTTATCACAATCCCGTGCGAATGTCAATAGACTTGACGAAATTTTCGAAAAATATTTTGCGTAGCGGAGCGCGATTCGAAAAAATATCTGTGAAAATTGATAAATATGCTTGACAATCGGTGCGCTGTGTGGTATCATTATGTGTGAAAATGGTACACGGCGCTTCGAAAGACGCGCGTTTTCGAAACTTTTTATTTCATGTGAATGCGCCGGAGTCTGATCAAAGGAAGGAACCTAACCGGAAATGAAGAGAACATCCATTATCAGCCGCACGCTTTGTCTTGCGCTTGCGGCGGTCAGTCTTGCGCTGATGGCGTCATGTGTAAAGGATAACGGCGGAAACACCACTACGACCACCGCCCACGCGGGCGGCGATGTGACCACCGGTGTGGCGGAAACGACCGCGGCATATGAAGCGCTTCCCGTTGCGGATTTTGACAAATACGAATTCCGCATCCTCACAAGACCTACCACATGGTCTTATGACACGATGGCGCTTGAAGAAACGAGCGGCAACCTGCTCGATGATATCGTTTACAACCGTCAGCGGCTTGTGAGCGAGAGACTCAATATAGTAATGACCGAGATCAATTCGCAGAACATATCAAAGGAAATATCAACGGCTGTCAGCACGCAAACGCACCTGTATGATATCTGCCAGCTGCCCACGGGTACCGCACTCCAGTCATATCTGCGCGGCGAGGTGCTTGATATCGCATCGATAGATACCATTGATCTTGAAAATCCATGGTGGGCATCGAGCATCAACAACAGCGTAAATATAGGAAGCAAGCGCTATGTTGTTTTCGGTCAGGGACACCTCAATTACTACTGCGGCTTTTATATTCTTGCGTTCAATAAAGGACTTGTGACCGATAACGGGCTTGAAAGCCCTTATGACTGTGTTGATGCCGGAACATGGACATACGAAAAAATGTATACCATGATGAAAACCGCCGCAAGGGACTACAACAACGACGGATTTTATGATGTTTCGGAGGATGTACTTGGATTTACGGGTCATGTCAACCATATGCGGAATCTTATGATAAGCTCGGGTGAGACAATTACCCATAACGATGCTGACGGTTATCCGGTATATGACGGTCTCAGCGAACGGTACATTGATGTCTTTACCGATTTTATGAATAAGTTTATGTCTGAGCCCTGTGCGGCGGTGGCGGGAAGCCCTTCTAACAGATATGAAGGCTTTTCGTCCGGCGCATCATCGCTCAACTATGCGGCGGTGTTCAACGAGGGACGCGCTCTGTTTGAATCCACCGGTACATATGAGGTCCAGACTGTGCGCGATCTTGACTTTGAGTACGGTCTTGTGATAGTTCCGAAGTACAATGCCGACCAGGAGGATTATGTTGCTCCCGTTTACAGCTATGTTGAGGGAATGACTATACCGTCCACAGCTCCCGATCCCGAGGATATCGGACTTATCCTTGAGACTATCTACGCAGCCACCGACGGCAAACTCGTTACAAACCTTGTAGGTAATATCCTTCATTACAAGTGCTCCAATAACCCGACCGATATAAAGATGATAAATATGGTCTTTGAGAAAGGTCAGCTTGACATAGCCCTTGCAAATAACTTCGGTAACTGTATCAATCTGCTCCATACCCTCCATACGAGCCAGAGCACGAGCATAAAGGCATCCTTTGACGTTTACAAAAAGAAGTTTATTTCCGATATAAATGCCGCGATATCCGGCATGAAGAGCTGATATCCTGCAATGAAATCCGAAAAACAAAACATGAGCCTGAAGCATCTGCTGTGTGCGGTGCTGCTGTTGTCGGTCGTACTTCTGCTTGCAGCATGTACGGACGGCAGCAGTGGCGGGGATGACAGCGGTACCTCCACCGTGGCGGCGGAGACGACCGCCGTCGCCTTCCCGGCGCTGTGGGGGCAGGATAGCGTCAATTACCGTGTCATAAGACCGGATATGTGCGCCGATAGCGTATCCGAAGCCGCTAAAGAGATAACGGCTGCACTCAAAACGGCGTCGGGGAAGCAAGTCACATTTACGACAGACTTCCTTATGCCCGGAGAGGAATATTCCACGGATTCCTTTGATATTCTCGTGGGAAATACCGCATACCCCGAATCCGATGAAGTCGCCGGGGCAACGCCTTACGGCGGCTACGCGATAAAGACTGTCGGACACAAGATAGTCGTGTTTGGCTGGAGCGACACGGCGACTGCAACCGCCGTGAAGCGCATGAAGGAGCTTATCTCCGCAGGCGGCGAGATCCCGGAAACGCTTGATATAAGCGGAAGCGTCAGCGAAATGCTTGACGCGATGCCGGTATATGACGGCGCGGTCCCCGCATTCTATGCGGTGGGGGATAGGGCGTATCAGGCTGTGATAGTCAAAAGTTCTGTCGATTCATACAGCGCATATCTCGGCAAGCTGGACGGCATTGGCTTTGAGCGTACCTTCACAAGGGAAGAAAACGGTAATCGCTTTGCTCAGTACCGTAAGGACGGCGTGGGACTTACCGCATACTTCACCGCGTTCAACAATACGGTCCGCATTATCGCGGAGCCGGTCTCCAATATGAGCGACCGTGGGTCGGACGCCGCATCCGTAAATAAGGTGTGCGACGCGCGTCTGACTATGATAAGCCGTACCTTTTCGGTCGGCAATACCTTCCGCGGCGTTCCGGTAAACAGCGGACTCATGTGCTTTGTGATACGCCTTGAGGACGGCAGCTTTATTGTCATAGACGGCGGCGTTGCTACTTCCGGCTTTGCCGACGGCATAATGAAAACGCTGCGCACGCAGGCGCCCGATCCGCAGAATATAAGGATCGCCGCGTGGGTGATAACTCACACGCACAATGACCATACGGGCGGATTCAATAAGTTCAGCGAGTTATGGGGCAGACAGGTCACGCTTGACGAGCTTATCTGCAATTTCCCGTCAAACGATGCGTGCGAGGCTGACGGCGAACTGAACAACCGCAAAAGCACGGTCAATAATCTGAAGCTGTACTATCCGAATGCGAAGCTCACAAAGATACATACCGGCGAGACGCGCAATATCGGCGGCGCCGCGCTTGAGTTCTTCTATACCCAGGAGGACTATTATACAGACAAACGGACGCTTTCCGACACAAAATACTGGAACAACACATCTATGATATTCCGCGTGACGGTCGCTGGGGAAAGGATAATGTTCCTCGGCGATTCACAGGTGGATTCAAACGGCATTGCCGTGAGGATGTGGGGCAACCTGCTCAAGTCAGATATCTGCCAGGTGGCGCATCACGGAGGGGAGGGCGGTACGTCAGAGGTCTACGACATGATAGATCCGGAGGTAGCGCTGTTCACCACATCCGATGAGGCGTTTGAACTTTGTAAAAAGGATGCTCACAACGCGCATCTTATTGCGGATCTCCACCTGAAGGAGGCTGTAAACAGCGCGAACCGGATAACGGAATTCCCGCTTCCTTATACACCCGGAAGCTGTATCGTCACCGACAAGGGAAACGTCTTTCCCTGATACGAGGAAGGATGCTTTTGCGGGGCAAAAGCTGAGGTCATAAACATGGTACAAGATAAAATACTGTCGGTAATACCCGAATTGCCGTCCGGCGCGTTTGTGCACGCCGACGGCGACGGGGCTTATCAGATAATAAAAGAAAATTCATCGGCTGACGAATGGCGCGGCTGGTGCCGGCGACTTACCGGCGAGGGCTTTGCGCAGGTCGGCGGACGCGCGGCGGCGGGGAATCTGTTTGCGGTATACCGGAGCGGCGCTTACGGAGTCACTTCATATTACACGCCGTTCAATTCGACCTTCCGCGTTATCGTCGAGCCGACGGAGAATATGAGCGATTCCGCGTCCGACGTCTGCGGTGAAAAAATATGCGCGCCGCTGCTCACTCAGATCGGCAGAACGTTCATGCAGAACAACTATTTCCGCGGCGTTCCCGTAAACTGCGGGCTTATGTGCTACATTCTGCGGCTTGAGGACGGTAGGTTCATCGTTATCGACGGCGGAGTGGCAAACGACGCATTTGCGGACGGTATAATGAACGTGCTGAAAAAGCAGGCGCCGGACCCGGAGAATATAGTTATAGCGGCGTGGATCATCAGCCATACGCACAATGATCATACCGGAGGGCTGATAAAGTTCACCGAGAAATATTACGACTGCCCCGAGGTGCGTATAGACGAGCTGATATGCAACTATCCCGGAGAGCGCGACTGTATCGATTGGTTCGAAAAGAACGAATACTTTTTGCGTCAGCGGTCGATAGCGAATTTCCGCGCATTCAACCGCGGGGGAAAGGTAACAAAAATACACAGCGGCGAGGTCCGGGATATCGGCGGCGCGAAGATAGAGTTCCTTGCCACTCAGGAGGATTTCATAACCTCCTCCCGTTCATGGCGCGATACGCGCGACTGGAACAATACATCTGTGGTCTTCCGCGTTCGCATGGCAGGATACAGCATGATGTTCCTCGCCGATGCTTGCATCGCCGAAAATGATATCCTTACTGCGATGT
>CATYWI010000106.1 GCA_958414155.1 uncultured Anaerotruncus sp.
GACCGGCGGCGAGGTGTGCGGGATGCGGATCGCCAGCGTGCTGACATCCCCGATCCCGACGATGCTGCCGCCGTCCACCGCCGCCGAGCCGCAGACTCCGACGCGGTATCCGCCGCGATATGTCACATACCCGCGCACTATCGTGTCGCGGCAGGCGTAAAGCGACCCGCCGCACAAAAGCGTCAGCACACCGTCCATTTCCGCCTGTGAAAGCACGGCGGGCGTCGGATGGTTCAGGCTTCGTCCTTCCGCGCGGGATACGTCCCCCGAGGCGGTAAGAGTGATGCGCCGTCCGGTATGCAGCCGCACCTCCTCAATCCCGCAAAGTCCCGCCGCCACCGCCAAGACCTCACTGCGGACGCGCGCGGGAAGTATATCCGACACCGCCGCGGGTATTCCGCGTTCATATACCGACGTCCACACGGCGTCCGGAATTTCCACCGGCATTTCAAACCACTCCCTCCGCGCACTGCCCGTCCACTGATAAATTATATTGCATCCCGCGGCGCGGTATGACCGCCACACACAGTCGGATATATTTATTTGAAGAATATTTATATTGACATTTGTCTTTTTGCGTGATATAATAACTTGGTTATAAGGCGAAATATTCGCAATTCTCGATCCGAAAGGGCAAATCACTATGGAATGGACATCTTTAAACGACATTCGCGAAAAGTACCTCTCCTTTTTTGAATCAAAAGGACATCTGCGTCTGCCGTCCTTCCCTCTTATACCGCACAACGACAAGAGCCTTCTTCTTATAAACTCCGGCATGGCGCCGATGAAGAAGTACTTCACGGGCGAGGAAGAGCCTCCCCGCCGCCGCGTTACCACATGTCAGAAGTGCATACGCACACCCGACCTTGAACGCGTCGGTCACACCGCACGCCACGGCACCTTTTTTGAGATGCTCGGCAACTTCTCCTTCGGCGATTACTTCAAGGAACAGGCGATAACATGGGCATGGGAGTTCCTCACCGAGGTCATGGAGATCCCGGCGGACAAGCTCTGGCCCTCCATTTACGAAAACGACGACGAAGCCTTTGCCATCTGGCACGACAAGATCGGCATTCCCACCGAGAGAATAGTCCGCCTCGGCAAGGAGGACAACTTCTGGGAGCATGGCTCCGGCCCCTGCGGTCCCTGCTCCGAAATCTACTTTGACCGCGGCGAAAAATACGGCTGCGGCAAGCCCGACTGCCGTCCCGGCTGTGACTGCGACCGCTATATGGAGATCTGGAACAATGTTTTCTCTCAGTTCAACAATGACGGTCACGGCAACTATACCGAGCTGAAGCAGAAAAACATCGATACCGGCATGGGTCTTGAGCGTCTTGCATGCGTAATGCAGGGTGTGGACAACATGTTTGAGGTCGATTCCATACGCAAGATACTTGACAAGGTATGCGAGATCGCGGGCAGGACCTACGGCGCCGACAAGAACGACGACATCTCCATCCGCGTCATAACCGACCACATCAAAAGCTCGATGTTCATGATCGCGGACGGCGTTATACCCTCCAACGAGGGACGCGGATATGTTCTGCGCCGTATAATCCGCCGTGCATCCCGCCATGGTAAGCTCCTCGGCATCGACCGTGAGTTCCTTACCGACGTGCTTGCCGTCGCCATCGGCGAAAACGACAAGGCTTACCCCGAGCTTGATGCAAAGCGCGACTATATCATGAAGGTCATCTCTATCGAAGAGCAACGCTTCCACGCCACCATCGACGCGGGACTTGACATTCTCTCCGGCATGATAGCGTACGCCAAGAAGAAGCACGAAAGCCTTCTTTCCGGCGACAGCGTGTTCAAGCTCTACGACACATACGGCTTCCCCATAGACCTCACGCGCGAGATCGCCGAGGAAGCGGGACTTGAGGTGGACGACGAGGGCTTTAAGGCTCTTATGCTTGAACAGCGCAACCGCGCACGCGCCGCACGCGGCAACGTGGGCGGCTGGGATGCCTCTCAGAAGGATCTGCTTTCCGGTCTGCCCCAGACCGAATTCACCGGTTACACCGAATACGGGACCGACGCAAAGGTAGTTGCGATAATCGCGGACGAAATGCTTTGCGAGGAGGTCACGGAGGGTGACTTTACGCTCGTGCTTGACCGCACCCCCTTCTACGGTGAGGGCGGCGGACAGGTCGGCGACAGCGGCATCATCAGCGCCGACGACCTGCAGATAGCAGTGAACGACACAAAAAAGACCGACGGTGTTTACCTGCACCTTTGCACTCTCCGCCGCGGCGTTGTCCGCGTAGGAGACACCGTGCGTGCGGAAATAAATGCGACACGCCGCGAGGCGATACGCCGCAACCACTCGGCGCTCCACCTGCTTCAGGGCGAGCTGCGCAAGGTCCTCGGCACGCATGTTGAGCAGGCCGGCTCGTATGTTGACGAGTTTCGCGGACGCTTTGACTTTACTCACTTCTCAGCCGTTGAGCCGGAGGAGCTTCGCAAGGTAGAGGATCTTGTAAATGCAAGAATCCTTGAAGGCATTCCCGTCAGAACCCTTGTCACCGATATCGACGAGGCGAAAAAGATGGGCGCCATGATGCTCTTCGGCGAAAAATACGGCAAGATCGTGCGCGTTGTCCATATGGGCGAGGATTCCACCGAATTCTGCGGCGGTACGCACGTTGACAACACCGCAAAGATCGGACTTTTCCACATCGTAAGCGAATCCTCCGTAGCCGCCGGCGTGCGCCGCATTGAATGCGTGACCGGATTTGAATCGCTGAAGCAGCTCCGCGAAAAGGATGCTCTGCTTGCAGCCACGGCACGCGAGATCAAGGCGCAGAACGCAGACGAGCTTCCGAAACGCGGCGCGGCACTGGTCGCCGAGACCAAGGACCTGAAGCGCGAGATAGAAGCGCTGAATGCAAAGATAGCCTCCTCCAAGCTGGATGCGATAATGTCCGGCTCGGTCGATCTCGGAAAGTACAAGCTCGTCCGCGGTAAGCTCGAAGGCATGAATGTCGCCGCGGCACGCGCACTTGCCGACGATATCAAAGCCGCTCACCCCGACACCGTTGCTCTGCTCGCGGTAGTCTGCGACGGCAAGCTGAACTTTGTCTGCGTAGCCGGCGCCGACGCTGTAAAGGCGGGCGCACACGCCGGCAAGCTCGTGTCGGCAGTTGCCGCCGTCGCCGGAGGCAAGGGCGGCGGACGTCCCGACTCCGCAATGGCGGGCGCGCCCGACCTCTCGAAGGTCGATGAAGCGCTTGCATCGGCTGCTGAATAAAACGATAACCCGATAATCGGTTCTCCGACCGGAATAATTAAAGGCACCCTGTTGCCGCGCGTCGCGCGGCAACAGGGTGCCCTTGTTTGTATTCAGAGCGGTAAAAGGATATCCCACCCGGAGGACCGGATGGGATATCTTTTTGTTATTAGTCTGCGGTAAGACCCGAACGCTCGATGCCCTGTACCAGATATCTCTGGCAGAACAGATACATGATAACGAGCGGGAAGATTATCACAAGACCGCATGTATTACGTATTGCCGAGTAATACATGTTTTGTCCGGCGTAGTTCGTTTCAAGGACCTTAGGAATATCGACCATATCCGGCATCAGCTTTATGAGCTTCTTGTTCGTAATGAACAGTGTGGTGTAGAAGTCATCGGTCCACTGCCACGAGAACGCGAACAGGAAGACTGTGATCATCATAGGCACCGAAAGCGGAAGTATGATCTGAATAAAGGTACGGAAAACGCCCGAACCGTCGATGTACGCGGATTCCTCAAGTTCGTCAGGCACGCCGCGGAAGAACTGACGCATCATGAAGATGTAAAGTCCGTTCTTGAAACCAAGTCCGCAGAGGGACATGATGATAAGCGGCCAGAAGGAGTTGTTGAGGTTCATGGCGCCGCTGTCGATAATGCTCTTCACAAAGGCATTCTTGGATGTCTCCGGGAAGATGTTTATCATTGAAAGGATGTTGTTGAGCCATTCAATGTTGCCGACAGTCGCATGTCCCGACAGAAGATGTGTGATACCCAGCACATCAAAGAAGCGGAACTTCATGAAGAGTGAAAGCTGAAGCGTGGGATGAGGTACGATCATCGTAAGCATAACAGCCAGGAACACGTACTTGGAGCCTCTGAATTTGAACTTTGCAAATCCGTAGCCGATAAGGGTACAGACGAAAGTCTGGATGAGAGCGGTCGATCCCGACAGCAGAAGCGTGTTGCGGAATGCCTCCCAGTATCCGTTGGCGAGTATTGCACGGTAGATATCCAGCGTGAAGTGCTTGGGGATAAGTCTTACCGTTACGTCAACGAAATCCTCGGGCGCCATAAACGAACCGGCGATCATCGAGAAGAAGGGGTAAAGTACAATGTAGGAGATACCTACGAGGAGAACGAGTCTGAAAATGTACCAGATGACGTTCATGATGAACGCACCGTTGATGAATTTTGCTTTGAGACGTTCCTTAAGCGGAGTTCTTTCAAACTCGACCTTTATCTTGTTTTTGGATTCCTTTTTAATACGCGGAGATTCCTGCACATTATTCATTGTCTTACCTCCTTTCAGTCTTTCTTCTGATAGAAGACCACGCTCGAGAATATCGCGGCGACGATGCCGACTATCAGCATAACAATGAGGAAGTATACCCACGACATTGCCGAGCTGATAACGTTACCGTTGGTCTGTGTGTACTTGTTGGCTATGAATTTCATAACCGAGTTGGAGTCGGTAGTGAACGAGTCGATTATCGTATAAACACCGTTGACCAGTATCATCGGGCTTATCATCGGGAAGGTGATCTTCCAGAAGGTCTCCCAGCTCGACGCACCGTCGATCTGGCATGACTCGTAAATGGCGGGGGATATGGACTGAAGTCCGGCAAGGAATATCAGCATCTGAACACCCGAGCGGTTCACTATGTCGTAAATGTTGTTGATAGCGGTAACAACGTAATCCACTATCTCGGTACCGACCTTCATATTTGCGAACAAATACTCAATGTCGATAGCCGATACAATGTCCGCCGTCGCGCTTTCGCCCGAGGCGTCCATAGTCTCGGTATCCTCGCCGACCTCAGCCATAATGTTTTGCGCATTGATGGATTCCATAAGACCGGTGGAAAGGATAACGGGTATGAAGAATATCGCACGGAATACCGCACGTCCCGCCATCTTCTGGTTCAGAAGAACCGCCATGAAGAGCGAGAAGATGATGATCGCGGGAATGTCGAACAGGAGCTCCTGAATACCGAGGACCAGTGTCTGTGCGAACTTGGGGTCATCGATGAGCGCCTCGCGGTAGTTCTGCCATCCGACAAACTCGGCTACGAGTCCGCCGCCGCCCTGAACGCTTATGCGTTCAAAGCTGTACTTGACCGAATCAAAGATAACGGGCAGGTAGATAAGCACAAAACCGATAACGAAGGGGAGTACAAACAGCCATCCGGAACGCGCTTTGCGTCTGTCAAGAGACGCTATGCGACGGCGTTTCTGTTTGGGCTTTCCGCCTTTGGTGCTCACGGTGTTTTTAAGCTGAATGTCGTTAGTCACTTAAAGCACCTCTCTTTCATTTGTTGACATCGAAGTAGGTATCAACACCGCCGGAAACCTTAACGCCGCCGTTCTTTGCGATGGTGTAGGTCTTGCCGTCAAGTGATACGGTCAC
>CATYWI010000107.1 GCA_958414155.1 uncultured Anaerotruncus sp.
AAGTCCTATTATGGGAAAATTGTTTATCCCCACAGCAAGCGCCGGGAACACCGCCGCAAGGGCGCGCAGGCTGCCGCGCGGCTTCCATATGCAAAATCCGAGTCTTACGGCAAGCGCCGTGAAGATCGCGGCGCCGAGCGACCGTGTAATAACGCTTATCAAAAGACGGTTAACGGTCTCGTCGGCGGATATCACCGGAGGACGCAGTTCCAGCCACACGAGGATCGCCGATACGGCGAGAAAAGCTATCACAAGAAGATCCGGCGCGCCTCTTTTTTTTTCGCTCTCAGGCATCTTTCGGCTCCTTTACGGCGCGACGCTGCAATACGGTCTCGACCGCGAAAAGCAATATTCCGATCAGTGTCAGCACAACAGCGATAAGCTGTGACGGCGTGAGAAAGCTGACAAGACTGCCGCCGCGATCGTCGGTACGGAAATATTCGATAAAGAACCGCCACACTCCATATGACGCAAGGTATATGGCAAGGCATTTGTCCTGCTTTTTTTCAATGCGGAAGCAAAGATATGCAAACAGCGCGGCAAGAAACAGCGCCTCAAACAGCTGCACGGGAACGACGCGCGCGTCAAGATATGCGTTGTATACCGATATCGGCGACGTTGTGATCCTGCCGTAGCAGCATCCGGCAAAAAGACAGCCGATGCGCCCGAAGCTGTGCGCTATGCAGACCGACGCGGCGCATATCGACACAACCGCGCCAATATTTTTACGGTGCTCGCCGTCCTTGCCGAAAACAAAATGACCGACAATGAAGTAAAAGGCAAAATACACAGCCGCGCCGCCTATAAAGCCGCCGTAAAATGTTGCGCCGGTATATTGGGTTATTTCGAATTTTCCTGTTTCTATCGCATTATAGACAGCCTGAAACAGCACCGCAGAGGCGTAACCCGATATGACGCACACAACACCGTCGGCAATGACGAAGTTATTCAGCCGCGCGCTGATGCCGCGCCTGTCCGAAAACAGCCTGAACGTGACCATTGCGGCGATTATTCCCACACAGAACATTATGCTGTACAGGTCAAGTCCGGGTATTATATCATAAGGATACATATAATTATTCTGCCCTTTTATTGAATTCGGGGTTGTCGTGCATACGCGCGGCAACCCCTTTGGTGATCCGGCGATCCGTTTTACCTCATTGAGGTAAAACGATGCTCGGATTTATTTTCTTTTCTTTGCAACAAGAGCGGACCCAAGAATGGCAACTACAACAACTGCGCCGCATCCTACAACACTTCCGCAACCCTTCTTTTCGGTAGCGGCAGTGGTTTCGGGAGCCTTGGCGGTCATGGTGGGAGTTTCTGGAGCCTTGGTCGCTGCATCGGTCTTGGGATCAGCGGGCTTAGTCTCTGCCTTGGTCGTTTCAGCCTTGGTGGTCACAGGCTGAGTGGGAGCATCTGTCTCGATGATTTCGGAGGTTTCGGGATACTTGTAATTGGCAAGCTCAGCCTCGGTGAGGAATTCCTGAACATACAGACCCATGAAGTTAAGTCTGGAGGAGTTGCCGCCGTCAACTCTGGTATCACCGCTGGACTCAAGGTGATAGTACTCGATGGTGTGAGTGCCCTTGGTCAGCTCGTAGGTGATGTTGTAAACGTATCCTACCTGGAAGTACTGGGAGTTTACGCCGTTGGTGGTGGTTATGTTTTTGCTCTTGACATCTTCAAGAGAATAGTTGTAATCATATGCTCTGAAGGCGAGCTGTGTATCGCTTATGTTGACCTGCTTCTTGTCCTGACCGTCAACGGAAATGGAGAAGCCGCGGTCCTTGGCATCGTTATCGACCTGATCTTCCTTGATCTGGGCGCAACCGACTACGACAAACTCATATATGCCGTCCTTCGGGATGTCAACGTTGTACACGAACTTGGCGGGAGAACCGTCTTCATAGTTGTTCTGCCAGCAGGTGGGGTACTGAAGCATCACATACTCTTCTTTTTTGGAGATGTCAATAACGAATCTGTCATTGAAGAAGTTGACAAAGGGGAAGCCCATCATAAAGATGTCGCGCTGACCTATGCCGGGAGCCTTGAAGCCGGCGTCGCCGCCGTTAGTGTAGGTGTCCCAAGAGATGAACTGGGCATCTGTTCTTACAACAGGAAGGAATCCGGTGTAGATCTCCATCGCAGTTGCAAACTTGACATCAGCAGTGATGTCCTGGGCAGGGGCTGCGTCTGTCGCAAACGTGGGGAGGCACATTGCCGCCGCAAGAATGCAGACGATAACAAGTGAAATAATTTTTTTCATTGAATATTACCCTCCAATATTGAGTTATATATATTTTACAACATATCAACGGGAATGTCAAGAGTCGCTTGACCTTTTTAACAATATGCACTAAAGCGGTCCCCGCAAACTGTGTAAAACGACAAACGTATCAGGCTTTTTTGCGGCAGAACAATGCCATTCCCGCCACAAAAACAAGCATTACCGCGGCAGAAGCTGCCGGGAGGCGTGAACCGCATCCGCTCCCGGAAGCGGCAGGCGCTTCGGTCGCCGGTGCGGGAGCATCGGTAGCGGGAGCCTCCGTGACCTCAGCGGTGGTGCTCGCCGGGGCTTTTGTTATGACCGTAGGTTCGGTCGTGATCTCGGGAGCGGACGTGGCGGGAACGGTCGTTACCGGCTCTGTCGCAGGCGCCGAGGTTACAACAGGCTCGCGCGATACGGGAGCATCGGGGCGTGTGCCGTCCTTATCAAGAAGAACAAACTCGCCTGTCTTGCCCTGCTGGTCGTCAAGGTTGGACGAATAAATTATCGAGTCGCGAATACCGTTGTCGTTTACATCGTCATTGCACTGGATGCCGAAGCCGATGTGCGCACCCGGAGTGCAGACAAGGTGAACGATATCATCGGGTACCTTTATCGAAAACTCAACGTTATAGCCCTTGTCCGTCTTCACAACGGCACATTTTGAAAGTCCGTATATCTCGTCAAATGCCGAGAGTCCGCCCTTCATCGGAAGCAGCTCGTAAAGAGCGGTAACGTTTGCGCCCACGGGGTTGGAAATACGGAACATTCCCACGGAAATGTTGCCGATATCGGTGTACATATCCGTTTTTTTGCCCGCGTACGATGCCCAATCGGTAAGTATGAAGTTAAGCTCGAGGCAGTCGGTCTTATAATCCTTGAAGGCATATGTGACCGGGGTGTAGTCGGTGACCTCGATAAAGCCGTAAAGGCTCGTTTCATCCCACATGAGATAGCACTCAAACGAGGTCCCTCTGCCGTCGGGATATGCAAAGGATTTGTCCTCATAGGTGCAGTTGTGGACGTAGCTCACAACGCTGGGAGCGGGAAAATACGCGTTGTCCTTTTCCCCGTCAACTACAGCCTTGCCGTAATAAATGTCAAACGCTTTGCCCTTGTCAGGCGCATCGTTTGCGGCAGCGGTGCCGACGGACATGAGAACGGCAAGGATCAGCGCCAGCGCGGCAGCTACAATTGTCGATAGTGTTTTTTTCGTTTTCATTGATGTGACCCTTTCTGTCTTTTTGTTTATTTCAGCTGTCCGATTTTGTGAACAGACAGACTGTCTCCACATGTCCCGTGCGCGGGAAAAGATCGACCGGCTGTGCGTCTCCGGGCAGATATCCGAGCCTGCAAAGCACGGCGGCGTCACGCGCAAGCGTGGCAGGGTTGCAGGAAATATATATGATCCTGCCTATTCCCGCACGGTCGAGCGAATGAAGCAGTGCGGCGTCACAGCCGCGGCGCGGCGGGTCAAGAACGACCGCATCCGGTCGGAATCCGCCGGCAAAAAGCAGCTCATCCGCGCCCGACGCGGAATCTGCGCAAATGAAGCGCGCATTTTCGATACCGTTGCGCGCGGCATTCCGGCGCGCGCATTCCACTGCTTCTGGCACAATCTCCACGCCGCAAAGCTCGCGGCAGTGTCCGGACATAGAAAGTCCGATGGTACCTATGCCGCAGTAAAAATCGAGCAAACGAAGCTCGGATGCGTCGTCCCCGAGCAGTCCCGCCGCCGTACGGCAAAGCAGCTCGGCGGCATCGTGATTGACCTGATAGAACGCCGCCGGAGATATTTCCATCTCCATACCGCAGAATATATCGGTGAGCGCGGGCTTACCGTAAACAGTGCGGTATTCCCTGCCAGTTATCACATTCGTGTTCCCGCGGTTTATGTTTACAAGCACGCCGCCTATCGACGGAAATGCCTTTTTGAGATCCTCGGCTATCGCCGCGTCACCCGGCAGCACATCGCCGTTTATGATGACCGTCACCTGCACCTCTCCGCTTCCGACACCAAGACGCAGGTAAAGATGACGCAAAAGTCCCTTACCCGTCATCTCATCATAAACGGTCAGCCCGTCACGCTCGGCACGGCGGCAGAACCACACCGCGATATCGCGGAACACCTCGGGATGGAGCGAGCAATCCTCATAGCCCGCCACGCGGTGGGTCCCCGAGGCGTAAAAACCCGCACGTATGCCGTTTTTGGTCATGACGAAACGGTACTGCGCCTTGTTACGGCATCCGCGTGTACGCGGCGTACCGTAAGCGTCCCGCACGCAAAGCACGGGGAGGACGTTCACTCCGTCAAGCCCCGCCTTGCGGAACTCGGCGGAGACCGCGGCGCGTTTAAGCTCCAGCTCGCTGTCGTATTTCAGAAATCGGTAGGCACAGCCGCCGCAACTCGCAGGCGCGGTGCAGAACGGCTCCGGCTCACGCTCCGCAGATTCCCTTATTATCCCGTCGAGCCGCGCGACGCAATAGCTTTTTGTGACCTTGATGACCTTCGCCCGCACGCGGTCGCCGCTCACGGCTCCCGGCACGAACACGACCATGCCGCCGTCCGGCTCGCCCTCGGGTATCCGACCGACGCCGTATCCCAGGTTTGAGACCGCGCCGATATCCAGCACGGTAATATCGTTTTTACGCATATCGTAAGCTGTCAGAGGTAAAATTCTTCGCCGTTATCAAGGCAAAGACAGCCGAGTCTGCCGCCGTGCGCCGCACCGCAGTCAAGCTCGATACGCCCGTCATATTTTGCGATCTTCGTCGAACCGTCAAATGCCGCGCCGTCATGACGTGCGCCGCACACCATGACCATTCCGGGAAATGAAAGCGCCACATCACCGTCCGCGCAGAAGGCGCCGTCGGGGTAGCTGTCAAGATCGCGCCCCTCGGAATAGCCCTTGATACCGGTATGAACAAGCAGATAGTCCACCTCGCCGACATGCACGGTGTCGTACGGTGCCATATCGGAGAGATAATCGAGCACACCCTCCTTCATATCGGCGTCAAGTGAGCGGAAGGCGTCAAGGGCAACGCGTCCGCCGCTTGCCGCCCAGCTGTTCATTTCGGCAATAAACGTACCGTCGGGCGTCTCGCCGCTTTCAAGCATACGTGAAAAGCCGGAAAGCATTTTTGCGGTCGCCGCATCGCGGTCGCCCGCGACAGGCCAGATATTCTCGCGACAGGAAAGATCGCAGAGCAGCTCCATAGGCTCCTCTCCGGTGTCTGAAATGTCGCCGAGGAGGAACATAACATCATTTTTACCGAATGATATTTTTTCAAGCATACGGAGAAAATCCGAATAACAGCCGTTGAGGCAT
>CATYWI010000108.1 GCA_958414155.1 uncultured Anaerotruncus sp.
CACACCCGGCGCCGAAGAGGTCACGTACCGTCTGCTCTCACCCGCAGGCGCCGAGGAATCCGGCGGCTCTATAATCCTTGACGGCAACGGGAAATTTGAAATGCTCGTTTCCAAGCCGTCGCTCTGGTCGGATGAAACACCGGAGCTCTACACGCTCTGTCTCTCCGCAGGAGGCGAGCATATACGCATCCCCGTCGGCTTTAAGCACGTTTACGTAAAGGATAAGGTACTTTACATAAACGGTCAGAAGGTCAAAGCCAAGGGCGTTAACCGCCACGACAGCCACCCGCTGCTCGGCTCGGCTACCCCGTACGACCACATGCTGCGCGATCTTTACATACTCAAGCGCTTCAATGTAAATATGATACGCACGAGCCACTATCCCAACGACCCGCGTCTTCTCGGCCTTTGCGACCGCCTCGGCATTTACCTTTGCGACGAGACAGATTTTGAAGCCCACGGTATGACCCGCGTCGGCGACTGGGACTACTTTGTGCGCGAGCCGGAATGGCTCGAATCGCTCATGGACCGCGTGACGCGCATGTTTGAGCGCGACAAGAACCATGCCTCGGTAATAATGTGGTCGCTCGGCAACGAATCCGGAATGGGTGAAAATCAGCACGCGATGGCGGACTATCTGCATGACCGTATGCCCGGCTGCCTTGTACACTGCGAGGATGTCTCCCGCCGCATGCACGCAGGACACCTCAAGCCCGAGGATGTTTCGGTAAAGAATGCAATGCCCGAATGCCCGTGGGTCGATGTTGAGAGCCGCATGTACCCCACTCTTGAGGAATCCGCAGTTTACATTGACAACAAGGGCTACACAAAACCCTTCTTCCTTTGCGAATACAGCCACGCAATGGGCAACGGCCCCGGATGCCTGTCGCAGTACTGGGATCTTATATACTCCCGCGACGCCTTCTTCGGCGGCTGTGTATGGGAATTTCTCGATCACTCGGTCGCCATAGGCGACGATGTATACGCCGATCCGCACTACACCTACGGCGGCGACTTCGGCGACCGTCCCAACGACGGAAACTTCTGTGTTGACGGTCTTGTTTATCCCGACCGTCGTCCGCACACCGGTCTTTACGAACTGAAGCAGGCAATAAAGCCCTTCAGACTTACCGGATACGACGTCAAGGAAGGGTGGATCAGAATAAAGAGCCTCCGCTTCTTCCGTACTCTTGAAGACCTTTCGCTTTACTGGAGCATTGAATGCGACGGACGCGTTGCGGCGGACGGGTATATTCCTTCTCTCGGTGTAAAGCCCGGAATGAACCGCCGCTTCAGCATTTCCACCGGCGGACTTGAGCTTCGCGGCGAATGCTGTCTCAATATTTCCGTAAGACAGAACAGCTCTACCGAATGGGCTGAGGCAGGTCACGAGGTCGGCTTTGAGCAGGTAATGCTCGATGCATCTCCCGTCTCGTACCCCGCACGCGTGAAGCACACCGTCCCCGCAGTTCTCGGAGAAACCGCCGACAGCTTTACAGTCACCGCTCCCGCCGCCGGGACAGTATACCGCATAGACAAAAAGAGCGGACTTATCGCCTCGATGGTCCATGCAGGCATGGAGCTCATCACCGAGCCGATAAAGCCCACTATATGGCGCGCCCCCACCGACAACGACCGCAGGATCAAAACAGAATGGTTCAACGCAGGCTACGACCGTTGCGAAACAAAATGCTATTCCTGCACCGCCGCGGCAGGCGATGACGGCAGTGTGACAGTAAACGCAGAACTATCCCTCGGTGCACGCTCCCTTTGCCCCGTGCTTCACGCATCGGTCAGCTACGGATTTGCCGCCGACGGCAGTGTGACTCCCACAATGAAGGTGTCAGTGCGCGAAGGTCAGCCTATGCTCCCGCGCTTCGGACTCCGACTCATTATGCCTTACGGCACGGAATATATCCGCTACTTCGGCAGAGGTCCGCTTGAGAGCTACATCGACAAGCGCCTCGCGTCAAAGCTCGGTATTTACACGACCACCGCTACCGACAATTTTGAGCACTATGTCCGTCCGCAGGAGAGTTCCGCGCATGCCGACACAAGATGGCTCACCCTTGCGACCGCCGCGGGGCATGGCATTGCCGTTACCATGCAGAGCGCGCCGCTCTCCTTCAACTGCTGCCGCTTTACGTCTGAGCAGCTGACAGCCACACGTCATGACTACGAGCTTGTGCCGCTTCGTGCCACAGTGCTGAATGTTGACTATCGCCACACCGGCATAGGCTCCAACTCGTGCGGTCCGCAGCTTGCAAAGCAGTACAGATTCGATGAGCATGAATTTGATTTTTCGTTTACGATAACTCCCTGCTTCGTAAACGACTGCGATCCGTTTGAGATAATACGGAACAAATAAAAAACGTGTCGGCAAAACCGACCAAGATCGCGTCAAAAACGCCTGAACCCCGACCGGCATTTTTGCGGGGCTGTTAAAAGCATTTATGCTTTTAACAGCCCCAACGTTTGCGATTACTTTATGAAAGTGATCTCGTCGAAGATTATGTAGGAATCGGCACTGTAGGTGTAGCCGTCGGTATAGCAACGCATGTTGTCAATGAAGAAGTTATCATTGAAGCAGCCGGTCGTGGCATCCCAAAACTCACCGTTAGTCTGAGTGAACGAGGTGGCGGGAACATAGAGCCAGCCCTTGAAGTTCTGCGGGATCTGCAGACGGCAGGCATTGATGTTGGTAGTCTGTGTCCAGATACCATCGGAATAGTACCATGCAACAGCCGAGCCGGTCGCCTTGTCGGGACCCTGCGAACGGATGGTGTTGGTGTTGATGGTCACGGATACGCACATCTCCTTGCCTTCGGCAGGGATGAGGTTGGAGGCGTCAACATAGAAGAGGATGCCCTTGGAACCGGCAACGTCACGGACGGTAGCGGGCTGAAGGGTGATCTCACCGCGCTTGTCGTTGGAGTCTGCCTTACCGGCAAAACGGACAGCATTGCCGTAAACTGCGCCGTCAGCCTCGCCGATGAACTTGGCGCTGCCTGCGGAGTTGCCCTTGATGACGTAATCGGACTCGATGTCGCAGCACATCATACGGGTAAATATATCAAAGTTGGAACCATCGGGAAGGCTCTGCGGCATTGTAAGGCGGAGAACGGTCATTTCTGCTTCCGGAATGGTGTCAACGGCAAGCGGAGCATCGGTCTCGGGCTCAGAGGTCGTTACTACTGCGGGGGCAGTGGTCGCGGGAGCGTCGGTCACGGGAGCCTTGGTGGACTCGGGCGCCTTCTTTGTAGTATCGGGAGCTTTAGTGGAGGGAGCTCCTGTGGATCCGGCGGGTGCCTTGGTGTCAGTACCGTCGCCATTGTTCTGGCAGGCGGTGAATGAGAAGAGCATCAGCAGTGCGATGGCAACTGCTGCGATACGATAGAACTTCATTTTTACAGTTCCTCCTGTGTATTGATACCGATATACGGCTAGTGTAATTATATCATTTTCGCGGCTGTATGTCAACTATAAAAAACAAAAAAACACAAGAACGCAACGTTGCAAGCCATGTTGACATATACGCGCCGCAATGATATAATATTAATATGATTTTTACCACTATCGGGGGACACGGCATATGAAAAACAGTATAAATATCACAAAAAGAATTCTTCCGCTTTTGCTTGCGGTATTGCTGCTGGCTTCATGCGGCGGCGGCAACGGGGCGGAAACGTCCGCAGTGCCGGAGTCCACGGCGGAGCCTGCGTATGAGCTGATGCCGGACGGCGGCTGGACGCTGACGCGTGCCGAAAAAGCGGACGACAGTGTGCGCGACGCGGCAAAGGCTGTGCGCGATGCGATATCCGCGCGCACCGGAGAGGCGCCACAGTTGGGCGACGACTGGCTGGCTCCCGGCACTTCCGCTCCTGAGCATGAAATAATCATCGGCAACACCGCGCGCGCGGAAAGCGGCACGGCATGGGACGCTCTGCTCCCCGGCGAGTTCACCGTGCGTGTCATTGGCGGCAGGATAGTCTGCCTCGGTACGAACGATGAGCTGACCGTCCGCGCGGCAGAGCATCTTGTGTCTCTCATCGCCTCCGGCACAAAGATATACAGCGATTACAGCTACACCGGCAGAGGCGATTATCCCGTCACCTCTCTTACATTGGGCGGCGTTCCGGTAGGAAGTTTCAGGATTGTTACGCCTGCCGGCATCGACCTTTCCGCTCACGCAGAGACATTGCGCGCGAGCATTTCGGCGCTTTGCGGTGTGTCTCTCACCGTCTCCACGGCATCCTCGGACAAGACGGAACATGAGATAATCCTCGGCTGTGCGCGCAGTGCGGCGGAGGATAAGTCGGGCTACGGCGATGCGGCGGTGCGCTGGCAGGGCGGCAGTCTTTATCTTGACTGCGGCAGCCGCGCAGCGGCTTCGGCAGCCGTTGAATATTTCCTCAATAAAATGATAGGAAGTCAGAGCGGTGACGTTGCCCTGACGCCCGGTGAGGGCGAGACGCTCTACCGCCTTTCGGTCCCTGCGCGTGAAGAGTATATCGCCGATCCCGCCAAAATGCCTCTTGTGTGGGAAAACCGCCTGAGCGCCGACGAACGCCTGGTTTCGTGGGATGCGAAGATCGCCACGCTCATGCAGACCGACAAAAACCGTATTTTCACCGTGGCGCACCGCGCCGACCACATGAACTACCCGGAAAATTCGGTGGAATCGATAATAAGCGTATGGGCGATGGGCGGCGACTGTGTTGAGATAGATGTGCGCTTTACCAGGGACGGCGTTGCCGTCATCATGCACGACGACACGCTCGACCGTATGACGGATGTCGCCTCAAAAGCGGGCAAAAACGGTCTGCCAACGTCAACGCGGGTATCCGACTGGACGCTTGCCGAGCTTCGCACGCTTTATCTGCGCGAGGGCATGGGCGGGACAACGCCCGTCACACCGTACCGCATCGCAACTCTTGAAGAGGTCCTGACAGTCTGCCGGAACAGACTGTTCATCATCTGCGACAAGCCGCCGGAGTGGAGGTACTGCGAGCTGCCGCAGATCATGGGCGGAGGCAAGGCGAACTACCTCTTTCCCATTATGCAAAAGACCGGCAATATGACGTCGATACTTATTTCCTACGGTACTACCGGTACCGATGCAAAAAGCACGCTCTCGGCGGACGACGCACTGAAAATACAGTCGTATATATAGGAGCAGACAGGCGAGAAGGCGTTCTTTTATCTGCGCGCATGGACCACACGCAGCACTGCCGCGCCGTATGCGAGACGCCTGCGCGAAAAGAGCCTCACCAATGCAGCCATACTTGTCAACGGTGCGTTCGACCCCTCGGACCAGAAAAAGCTGAGTGACATCTCCACACTTTGCGCGGCGTACCCGGACGTTATGTTCGGTAGCTGGACCATCGAGGACGGCACCGACAAGCTGTCGGTGTGGAAGACCATGTATCACGCCGGCGAACGCGCGATGATGACAAACAATATCGAGGCGCTCGTGCGCTATGCCGCAGAACTTTTGAAGTGAGGGGCGATAGGTCACGGCGCGCAGGACATCGCAGAGTGTCTCCAACTT
>CATYWI010000109.1 GCA_958414155.1 uncultured Anaerotruncus sp.
CGTTACGGTGGGATTGAGTTTTTCTTTTTTTGCTATTCTGTACATTGTGATCTCCGCATTATCGTTTTTTGCTTTTTCTGCCCTGACATGATGATGAGTACGGACACCCGCCGCAGCCGGTGGAGCATCCGCCTTTTTTCTTCTTTTTTATCATGTAAACGATGACGGCGGCAAGCGCCGCGCCGATTACGGCAAGAATTATATAATCGTAAATCCCCATTAAAAGCTGTTCCGGTAATAATAATATTATGCGGACCGTACCATGACGGTCCGCATAATATTATATCATATTTGTCCGGCTATTGCAATCAGAAAATGAAACCAAGGAGCGTGTAAATTGCAAAACTCACTATCCATGCCACGCCGCACTGCATTATAACTACGCCGACAGTGGCGATGTGCGAGCCAAGCTCGCGCCGTATGGTCGCTACCGCCGCAACGCACGGGGTGTAAAGCAGCGTGAAGGCGAGAAAGCTGACGGCGGATATCGGCGTAAACAGACCGCCGAGCACCGTGCCGAGATTTGCCGTGCTTGTTCCGAGCAGGACGGTGAGCGTGCTCACCACGGCTTCCTTTGCCGTAAAGCCGGAGATGAGCGAGGTCACGACCCGCCAGTCGCCGAAGCCGAGCGGGCGGAACGCCGGTGTCAGCGCCCTGCCTATTATGGCAAGCAGACTGTCCGCGCTGTCCGGAGCGACGTTCAGCCGTGTGTCAAAGGTGCGCAGGAACCATATTATCACCGCCGCGGTGAATATCACGGTAAAGGCGCGTTCGAGAAAGTCCTTTGCCTTCTCCCAAAGGAGCATAAGGACACTGCGCGGAGAGGGGAAGCGGTAGTTGGGAAGCTCCATTACGAACGGCACCGGCTGACCGCGGAAGACAGTGCGCTTCAGCACGAGCGCAACAAGGACCGAAAGCAGAATGCCGCCGAGGTAGAGCGCCGTCATCACGAGCGCGCGATGCTCGCGGAAAAAGGCGTTGGCGAACACCGAATATATCGCTATTTTTGCCGAGCAGCTCATGTAAGGCGTCAGCAGTATCGTCATTTTGCGGTCGCGGTCGGAGGAGAGCGTGCGTGTTGCCATTATCGCGGGCACCGAGCAGCCAAAGCCGATCAGCATGGGCACAAAGCTACGCCCGGAAAGCCCCAGCCGGCGCAGCGGTTTATCCATTATAAATGCGATGCGCGCCATGTATCCGGTGTCCTCAAGTATCGAAAGAAAGAAAAACAGTGTGACGATTATCGGCAGAAAACTGAGAACACTTCCGACGCCTGCAAAAACGCCGTCTATCACAAGGCTGTATACCACATCGTTTATCCCGTAGGCTGTCAGCGCACGGCCCACCAGCCCGGTAAGCGCGTCGATGCCGGATGAGAGCAGATCGGAGAGATTTTGCCCTATCACGTCAAACGTCAGCCAGAACACGAGAAGCATTATGCCGATAAATACCGGAATGGCGGTGTATTTGCCGGTGAGGATACGGTCGAGCGCCACGCTGCGGCGATGCTCGCGGCTCTCGCTGCATTTTACGACCGACGCGGCAACGACCTGTTCGATAAATGTGTAGCGCATATCGGCAAGAGAGGCGTTGCGGTCAAGACCATTCTCGGTCTCCATCTCCACTACCGAATGCTCTATCATTTCAAGCTCGTTGCGGTCAAGTTCAAGCCGGCGTTCCATGTCGGGATCGCCCTCTATGAGCTTTGTCGCGCAAAAGCGCGGGGATATACCCGCCGCCCTTGCGTGGTCCTCTATCACGTGCGCCGTTGCATGGATGCAGCGGTGTACGGGACCGTCGCTGCAGAAATCGTAGACTGCGGGCAGGCGGCGCGCCTTGGCGGTCTCGACCATGCGGTCGGCAAGCTCGGATACGCCCTCGCCCTTTGCGGCGCTTATCGGCACCACGGGAACGCCGAGCAGCCGGCTTATTTTCTGAATATCCACCGAGCCGCCGCCGGCGCGCACCTCATCCATCATGTTCAGCGCGATCACGGTGGGGATGCGCAGCTCAAGAAGCTGCAGTGTCAGGTAAAGGTTGCGCTCTATGTTCGTGGCGTCGATTATGTTTATTATTCCGTCCGGCTTGCCGTCGATTATAAAATCGCGCGTTACTATTTCTTCCTGCGTGTACGGGCGGAGCGAATATATTCCCGGCAGATCGACCACCGTGCATCCGCGATGACCGCGTATCTCACCCGATTTACGGTCCACCGTCACCCCGGGAAAATTCCCGACGTGCTGATTTGAACCGGTGAGCGCGTTGAAAAGCGTGGTCTTGCCGCAGTTCTGGTTCCCTGCAAGTGCAAATGTCATCGGAGGGTGTCCTCCCCGACTTCTATCCTTGCCGCGTCCTCGCGCCGCAGTGTCAGCACGTATCCGCGTACCATTATTTCCTTCGGGTCGCCCATCGGGGCTACCTTGATGAGGCTTACGCGCGTGCGAGGAATCAGCCCCATGTCGAGCAGGCGCAGGCGCAGGGCGCCATCCCCGCCGGTGGCGGTTATAACAGCGCTCTCTCCGACCTTAAGATCGTCCAGTGTCATATTTTTGTCCTTTCATGCTGCCGGAATCAAAAAGTTAGTTCAGACTAACTTGCGCGTATATTATATCATACGCGGACGAATGTGTCAATTATGAGGGCGAAAAAAATCGAAAAAAGCAAAAAAAATCGCAAAACAAGTGCCGTACACAAAAAAACTATCATTTCCTTCAAAAAAGGTATTGCAAAATCGGCAAAAATATTATACAATATAGTGTAATTATGTGCCGCCCCGGCGGCTGATACTACGGAGGTATTATTTAATGGTAATCGCTGGTGATTTTAAGAACGGCATCACCTTTGAGATGGACGGCAGCGTCTATCAGGTAATTGAATTTCAGCATGTAAAGCCCGGCAAGGGCGCGGCATTCGTCCGTACCAAGCTGAAGAACGTTATCACAGGCGGCGTGGTCGAAAAGACTTTCAGCCCCACAGATAAGTTCGACAGCGCTTATATCGAGAGAAAGGACATGCAGTATTCCTACAACGACGGCGATCTGTACTACTTCATGGATCAGGAGACCTACGACACCACGCCGCTCAACAAATCCTCTCTCCCCGATTCCTTCAAATTCGTGAAGGAAGAAATGATGTGCAAGCTCGTCTCCTACAAGGGCAAGGTATTCAACGTTGAGCCGCCCACATTCGTAGAGCTTGAGGTTACCGACACCGATCCCGGTTTTGCCGGCAACACCGCAACCAACACTCTCAAGCCCGCAACTCTTGAGACCGGCGCCGAGATAAAGGTACCGCTCTTCATCAACCGCGGCGACGTTATCAAGATCGATACCCGCACAGGCGAGTATCTCTCACGTGCCTGATCCGGAAACGGATAAAATAAAAATACCGAAAGGGAAGGTAATCAGAATGAAGCTCAGCGAAAAAGCCGCATATCTCAAAGGACTGGCTGAAGGCCTTAACATCGACAAGACCACCGCGGAGGGCAAGCTCCTTACCGCAATGCTCGAGCTGCTCGGCGACATCACCGACGCAGTGGGCGAGATCGACGAGGATCTTGAATACCTCAACGACTATGTTGAGGAGCTTGACGAGGATCTCGGCTCGGTTGAGAGCGCTGTTTACGGTGAAGACGACTGTGACTGCGACTGCTGCCACGACGAGGACGACGAGGATTGGGACGAAGACTGCGACTTCAACTGCGACGAATGCGATCATCCGTGCTTTGACGAGGATGAGGAAGCCGGCGAGTCCGAAGAAAAGGAAGAAAACTGAACCTTTCAGCATTATAAAAATATGATATGTCCGCGGCGCAAATGTGCCGCGGACATAATTTTATGTTGATTTTCACTGAAATGTGTGATATAATTCAATACAATATATAAAAGAAAGAAGCGCACGATATGGATAAGCTCGTAAAGATCCAGGAATCGGGGGAGATGTACCTTGAGACCATTCTCATACTGACACAGAAAAAAGGAAGCGTCCGTTCGCTCGACGTTGCCGAATACATGGGCTTCTCCAAGCCCAGCGTCAGCCGCGCCGTGGGCATTCTGCGCCGTGACGGATATCTTGAAATGAACCCAGACGGGCACCTCACGCTCACGCCCTCCGGTCACGAGATCGCGGCGGCGATCTATGAGCGGCACACGGTGATATCCGGATTTCTTGTAAAGCTCGGCGTTGATGAAAAAACTGCTGCCGCCGACGCCTGCAAAATGGAGCACGACATCAGCGACAGCACGCTTGATGCTATAAAAAGATTTATGGCGAACTGACTTTGGTCAGTCGGCACGGACGAGGCATTTTACGATCTCGCCCACAAAAACGCGGTGAAAATCGCGCTTGGGATAGCATGCGCCGATTATGGAATCATCGGTAAAGCATTCCGGCTTTATGTCGTCCGCGTACATTTTGCGGCATATCAGCACTGTTTGGGCGCTGTCGAGATAAGGCACGCGCACGTCGCCGACCCCGGTATAGGCATATTCCATACCGCACGCCGCCGCTTTGTCGCCGTCTCTGCCGCTGTTTGCGCCGAAATACGCAAGCTCGCTGTGCCGCTCGCCGCCGAAGAAGGAGAGCGACCAGTGCTCTGCGCCGTCAACGAGCGGAAAGGTGTATCTCTGCGGGCGTATAAAGCATATCGCGGCAGGCTTTTGCCACAGCTCGCCGATAAAGCCCCAGCTTGCCGTCATTGCGTTGACGATCCCGCCGTGCTCCGCGCCGATGAGCATCCATTCCTTGCCTATCGCGCGGCTGGCGTGTATGTCAAGCTCGTAAGGGGAAATTTCTCTGTAATTCATTTGAGACCTCCGGAAAAGTAGTTTTACTATATTATATTATACCATATTCCCCGAAGCTTTTTTTGATGCCGGGTAAAGTTTTTTTCTGATTTTTATTTTGCGCGGGGAACGGAACTCAAAAATAAAACGCCCGGATGCACGTGGCGGCAACGGCATCCGGACGGTCCTGCCGACAATAGTTGGCTTCAATAAAATAAAATTCCCCGCAGCCATTGCAAAGAATGCCGCGGGGTGATATAATATTCTAAAAGGTGACACTGAAAGCACAGGCACAGCCAAGGTCACGAAAAGGGAGACGCCATCATGATAAACAAAACGTTTGAACTTTCACCAGATTACCGCGGTGCAACGATAACCGCGTACATAGTTGACAACACGCCGGAGCTAAAGCTCGCGCCGCGCCGCGCAGTCGTGGTCTGCCCCGGCGGAGGGTACCATTTCCTCTCCGACCGCGAGGCTGAACCCATTGTGATGCAGTTCCTTGCCAAAAATATGAATGTTTTTCTGCTTCGCTACACTGTGGGACAGCAGAAAACCGAAACGAGCGCGGGAGCTGTGGGATATGCTCCGCTCATTGAGGCGGGACTTGCCATAAAATTTGTGCGCGACCATGCCGAGGAATACGGCACAGATCCGTCCAAGGTGTTCATCCTCGGTTTTTCCGCCGGAGGACACGTTGCCGCATCGGCAGGCACGCTCTGGAACATTCCCGAGGTTCGCGACGCGAT
>CATYWI010000110.1 GCA_958414155.1 uncultured Anaerotruncus sp.
ATCGCATAAAGTGTGTAGGGAAAGCCGAGGCAGGTGGAATATCCCTCCTGATCGGTATCGTACTTGGGCATCGGGATGACACCGAAGCCGATGTCGGTATCGCTCAGCTCCTGGCTCGCGTATCTTGCGCGGCTGACCGAGAAAAGCGCTCTGCCGTCACGGAAAAGCTCGTTTCCCTTCTTGGCGGTGCAAAGTCCGCCGTTGAGGAAGTTGGTCATCTTCGCAGCGGTGTTTACAGCCTTTTCGCCGCCGAAAAGCTCGGACACGATGAGCTGACCGCTTGCATCCTTATCTATGGTGCGAAGTCCGGCGCCGTAGAAGAAGGGGTCGTAGTGAACGTTGGAGCTGGTCGCAAGACCGTAGATCTTGTTATCATCATCCAGATCGCTTCTGAAGGTTTCCGCCATCTCTACCATCTTGTCGATCGTCCATGTACCGGCATCAACAAGATCATAGGGATTTTCGAGGTTATTGTTCGTAACGAGCTGCTTTGCAAAGTACATAACGTACATCATGTAAAGCATGTTGGTGGAGATATCGCCGGAGGCAAGATAGAGCTTACCGTTTATAAGCGCTTCGCTCGTGAGTTTTCTCGGCCACCACGGCTTTTCGAAGTTGATGACAGAATAGTCAAGAAGGTTTGCGCAATAGCCGCTGTATGCACAGTTGGCTACCGACATCGAATAGGCGGCGAAAATATCGTATGTCTTGCCGCTCATGAAGTCGGCACTTACTACCTGCTCGAATTTTGCGCGGTTGTTGTAGTTGCCGGGAGTACCGACGAAATCCATTTCAACATTGAGGCGCTTTTCAACTCTGGAGTTGCGGTTTTTGATCGCGAACTCGACCGAATCGGATGCATCCTCGGAGGCAAAGAACTCAACGTTCTCAGCATCCTCGCCGTAAAGTATCGTTACCTTTTCATTAAGGTCGATAGTCTCGGGAAGATCGTCCTTTTCGTAAATATCGGCAGTTGTATCCGGTGTGGCGGGAGCAGTGCTATCGCCTGCAGCGGTAGTTGAACCGTCCCCGTTCCCCTGCTTGGCACAGCCCGCAAAGAGAGCCGCCGCGCAGAGCATGGCAAGGATCATCGCCACGAGTCTTGCCTTGAGCGTAATACCTGATTTCTTCATTCAGCTGTCTCCTTCTGGTTGTCAGCGGCACATAACGTGCCGCTGTATAAATTTCAGATTATTGATTGGACATTTTGTCGATTATAGCCTGAAGGTCCTTTTTGAATAACTCGTTGTATCTCTTGTACGTTGTGCTCCAGCCGGTCTCTCCGCCCGCGAGCGTGTCACGGTAAAGGATTATCGGGTTGGTGGAGAAGTTCTCGGAGAATATATATCCGAAGTCAAACATTACGTTACGGCGGATCATATCGTAGATCTGACCGGTGCTGCTGTCGGACGAATACTTGAACTTTAGCATGACCTCAAAGTATTTGGGAGCAACATCGGTGTAGGCGGTGTATGCCATGTATTCGATTATGGCAGCGCCCATCTCAAAGTCTCGCACATTCTTGGGGATGCAGAAGGAATCATGCGTGTTGGACATATAAGTCACATAGGAGGTCTGATCGGTGTTGAACTTAGGTGTGGGAAGCACGCCGAAGTCAAAATCGAGCTTTCTGTCAACAACGGCGATAGGTGTGCCGTAGAAGAGCACCTGTCCCGCCTCAAACATGGTGTACATCTTTTTGTCAGCCATGTATACGTTCTCGTCGTTGAACAGGAACTTGTTCATACGTTCAAGAACGGTCTGGACTCTCTCATCGCCGAGAGACATGACGAATTCGCCCTCGGTGCTCTTGCGGACGATAGCAAGATCGGAGCCGTGGAAGAAGGCGTCAAGACGGGGCTTGTCAACAGTGGCATAGCCGAAGCGATCGCCGTAGTCAACTACATTGTTGAAGTTGAGGTCGCGGTATGTGCCCTGAATGAGCTCCTCAAGCTTGTCGATAGTCCACTGACCTTCAAGAACGATGTCATAAAGGCTCTCGGGAGTGATGGAATACTCATCGGCAACGTCCTTGCGGAACATGATGCAAGCCATGTTACGGATAGAGCCGTAGGAGGAGTTGTCAACGGCAAAGTATACATGATCGTTGAAGCTGATGGTCTCGATAAGTCTTGCGGGCCACCACGGCTTTGTGAAGTCGGTGTAGTCGGAGGAGTTGAGGTCCTGAAGCAGTCCTCTTACCGCCATTGTGGGCGGGTTGAGGTTGTAGGCTATAACAAGGTCATAGTCGCAGCCGTTGCTGACCGCAACCTCGACCTTCTGTATGAAGCTGGCGCGGTTTGACCAGTCGCCGGGTTCCTCGATGAACTCGAATTTGATGCCGAGTTTTTCCTCGACCTTGGCGATACGCGCCTGAAGAGCGTCGGCAAGCATGCCCTCCGAGCCTTCGGCGGCGATCGTCTGCTTCATCTGCTCCTTGCACATAAGCACTTTAACGGTAGTGTTGAACTTGACCGTACCGTCGATGTTGGGTACCAGTGCAGTCGATTCTGCGGGAGCCTCGGTGGTTGCAACAGGCTCGGCGGCGGTCGTCGTCGAGTCACCGTTGCCCGGGTCGGCACAAGCAACGCAAAGCAGTGTCGCGCAAACCATAAGGCACGCAAGGATCATGGAAAGTATCCTGGTTTTCATTATGATCTGTCTCCTTTACAATTTCAAAATTTCGCGGAATGCAGTATACAGGGTCCCGCAAGCCGCAGTGCAATCAAAAGATCCACAGCTAATTTTATCATACGAACGGGTATTTGTCAAGAAAAATTATCCCCGCATCCGTATAATTTCTACATATAAAAATTGTCGTCGGAGTGTCGTGTCCGCGCCATTTGTTAATTATTTTCCGAGCACCGAAAAAATGCGCAAAACCTTTGACAAAGTGGCGTTTATGCGCTATAATTATATGGAATGTTTCCTGCCGGAACACAAAACGCAAGGAGATACATTACGATGGATCAGAAATACACGATCGGCGTTGACTTCGGCACTCTTTCCGCGCGCGCACTCGTTGTGCGTACCTGCGACGGTAAAGAAATGGCTGATGCCGTTATGGACTACCCGCACGGCGTTATCGACACCGTTCTTCCGGAAACAGGGGAGGCGCTGCCGCCCGATTGGGCGCTGGAGGATCCCCACGATTTTCCGCTTGTGCTCGAATACATAATCCCCGAGGCGCTGCGCCGCGCGGGCGTTGACAAACGCGATGTATGCGGCATAGGCATAGACTTTACCTGCTGCTCTATAATGCCGGTGTACAAGGACGGTACGCCGCTCTGCTTTACCGACGAATACAAAAACGACAAGCATGCATATCTTAAGCTGTGGAAGCATCATGCCGCATTCGAATACGCCGAAAGGATGACCGCTGTTGCGTCCGAACGCGGCGAAAAGTGGCTGCGCTCATTCGGCGGCAAGGTGTCGAGCGAGTGGATGTTCCCGAAGATATGGCAGCTTTACACCGAAGCGCCGGAGATATATCATGCGTGCGATATGATAGTCGAAGCCGGAGACTGGATGACCTTTCTCCTTACCGGAGTGATGACGCACGGATATCTTTACGCCGCGTACAAGAGCCACTACATGATCCACGATGGCGGCTTCCCCTCCCCCGACTTCTTTGCGGCGCTCGACCCGGGGCTTCGCAATGTGGTAGCCGAAAAGGTGAACGCACCGATAGCCATGCCCGGCACATGCGTGGGCAGAGTAACGCCTGAGGCGGCGCGCCGGTTCGGTCTTGAAGCGGGCACCGCAGTTGCAGCCGCCTCTCCAGACGCGCACGTTGCCGCGCCCGCTGTCGGATTTGAACGCTGCGGCGACATGTACGGCGTGCTTGGAACCTCCAACTGCTATTATGCGCTTGCGGAGGAATACCACGACGTTCCCGGCATCTGCGGCTGCGCGTGGGACGGTCTTGCCGCAGGTCTTTACGGATTTGAGGCAGGGCTTTGCTGCGGAGGCGACCACTTTGCATGGGCGGCAAACAACATAGCCCCCGCCGAATACCGCGAGGAAGCGGAGCGTCTGGGCATGCCCCTTATAAAATACCTGATCGGCAAGGCGGCAAAAAAGAAGCCCGGCGAGAGCGGTCTTCTGGCTCTCGACTGGTGGAACGGCAACCGCTCGATACTCGTCGATCCCGATCTTTCCGGCGTGCTGATCGGCATGAATCTGCGCACACGCGCAGAGGATATCATGCGCGCGCTCATTGAGGCTACAGCCTTCGGCACGCGCGTGATAATAGAAAACTTCCGCAGTCACGGCATACGCGTAGATAACTTTTATGCCGCAGGCGGGATAGCACGCAAGGATCCGTTCACCATGCAGGTGTATTCCGACGTCCTCAAGCTGCCCATACGCATAGCCGGCTCGGCACTCATGCCATGCCTCGGAACCGCCATACTTGCCGCGGTAGCCGCGGGCGAGTATTCCACGATCCATGACGCGAGCATGGCGATGCGGAATCTCAGCGACACGGTCTACATGCCCGACCCCGAAGCGGGCGCGGTATACGACCGGCTTTATGCAGAATATCTTGAGCTTCACGATTATTTCGGCAGAGGCGGCAACAACGTCATGAAACGTCTGCGCGCCATAGCCGCGGAAGCTTCGGAAAAATAAATATAATCGGAGTTAATGCAATGGATAAGCTCAAAGCTACGATCAAAAAATATTCAAAGCGCTATTTCATAGACGCAATGGGCGCAATGGCGCTCGGACTCTTTGCCTCCCTGCTCATAGGAACGATATTCAAGGCGCTCGGAATGATACCTCACTGCGCCTTTCTCGGGCAGATAGGCGGCTACGCGCAGAGCGTGTCAGGTCCCGCAATGGCGGCAGCTATCGCATACTCGCTCTGCCGTGATCCGCTTGTGATATTCTCCTCCGCAGCCGTCGGCTTTGCCGCCAACTCTCTCGGCGGTGCAGGCGGACCGCTCGCGGTGCTCTTCATAACCATTGCCGCAGCCGAATGCGGCAGGCTGGTGTCAAAAAAGACCAAGGTGGATATAATTGTAACGCCGTTCGTTACAATATTTGTGGGCGGCACGCTTTCGATACTTGTGGCGCCGTATATAGGTAAACTCGTCGGGTATGTAAGCGACTTTATCGGCTGGGCGGCACTCAAGGCGCCGTTCGTGTCCGGACTTATCATATCCGTCGTTGTCGGCATAGCGCTCACTCTGCCGATATCCAGCGCCGCGATATGCGCCGGACTTACGCTCACAGGCAGCATTGCCGCCACCGGCTCGTCCGAGGGACTTGCCATTGCGGGCGGCGCCGCCGTTGCCGGTTGCTGTGCGCAGATGATAGGCTTTGCGGTCATATCCTTCCGCGATAACCGCTGGGGCGGTCTGCTCTCGCAGGGCATCGGCACAAGCATGCTCCAGATGCCCAACATAGTACGTCACCCCGCGATATGGCTTCCTCCCACGCTCGCATCGGCAATAACCGGACCGCTTGCCACCTGCGTTTTCAAAATGCGCATGTACGGCGCGGCT
>CATYWI010000111.1 GCA_958414155.1 uncultured Anaerotruncus sp.
ATAGTGTACGGGCGCGTGCCGCTGATGATAACGGAAAAATGCGCCGGAAAAGAATGCGGCGGATGTCGCACCTGTCGCGAGGGCGGGAACTTTCTTACCGACCGCCGCGGTGTGCGCTTTCCCATACTGCGCGAGTGGCAGCACCGCTCGCTTATCGTAAACAGCCTGCCAACGTCGATGTCGGATAAGCAGAAAACGCTTGACGAATACGGCGTGCGCGCATGGCACTTCATTTTCACCGCAGAATCACCGCGCGAGACGGACGCCGCACTGCGCGCCTTTACATCCGGCGCACCGGTCGGCTCGTGCCGCCGCATTGCGGTAAAATAACGGAGGACAAATATGGATCCGAAATTCAAAAGCTTTACCGACGGGCTGGCAATATTCCTTGCCATACTTATTGCGATATACCTTATGGTGGGCTTTATCAAGATTGACAACGGCAAAAGCGAACCGATGAAGGCGGCGGAAAAGGTGGAAAAGCTACTGGGCACCGCCTCCTACCGCGTGTATCTCAACATCATGCTCATGCTTGTATTCTCGGCGGCGGTAGGAATAATACTGCGCCGACTGCCATGGCTCGGCATACCCGCCGCGGCGCTGCCGCTGTTTTATGAGCTGTTCCTTTTGAGCGAAAAGCTGCTGACAAAATATCCGACCGGGGTCATCCTGTTTACCGCCGCACACGCGGCGGGTGCGATCGCTTACGCAGCCCTTTGCGACCGGCGCGGGATGACGGTGTGTTCAACGGCGTTCGGCGGAGCCGCAGCCGCGCTTATGGGCGGCGGCGCAGCCGCGTATGTTGCGGTGCTTTCACAACACGTTGCGGCATTTGCGGACACGCTTGCCGCGCTACGCACACGGGGAGTAATCGTCCCGGATGCGGTAAAGCCGATCCGCGGCGCGGTGGGAAGGATCTACTCGGTCTGCTTCGCCGAGGGCGCGCAGGCGGCGCGCTCGCTTTCATCCGAGTACCTTGAATCGCTCGGCAAGTCGGGAGCGCGCGCGGCGTTCCTCGGCTCGGTGGAGGGAGACGAAATGCGCACGTATATCGGCATTGCGGTCCTGTTTTTCGGCGCGGCAGTGCTTGGATTCGTGCTCGCGGCGCGGCACTTCGGCACGCTTGCCGGGATCGCAGCCTGCATTCCGGGCGCTGTTACGGCTGTAATGCTGGCAAATGAACGGCTGAGCGCGGGCGGAATCATACTGCTTGCCGCCTCGGTGCTTGCGGCGGCATGCTTTGCCGCTCCGACGACTGCGGAAACCACGGAGAACACCCGCACCGGAGCAGATGAACAAACGGACGCGGAAGGGACAGCACAATGATATGTGGCTTGCGCCGTATAAATGATACATCGCTTGCGCGATGTTATATATTCCGCTTCGCGGGTGAGAGGTAGATTCCCGCAAGCGGAAATCCATTATTATCATTGTCCGTAAAAACCAAAAAACAGAGAGCAGATGTGAGTCTGCTCTCTGTTCGCCGGAAAGTTACTTCGTGTTCTGAAGAAACTTAAGACGTGTAGTAGATAAGAGTTTGTACTGACTTCACGGTCGGGGTATGAAGATACGAATCCGCACAAACGTCACCCGAGCTTAAAGAGCTCGGAGAGGAGGTTGTTGCCGAAGAATATACCGTCACGGGTGAGAGTAACGGAATCGCCGCTGACGGTAAGATAGCCCGCGTCGGAAAATTCGTCAAGCTTTTTGCCGAAAAGAGATATAAGATCGACCCCAAGACGCTCGGAGAACGGACCGAGCCGCGTGCCGCCCTTCTGCATAGCGTAGATCAGAGCATCTACGACGCGGTATTCGGGGTGCAGAACGCGCCCTCGCGAGCAAATGCAGATGTCGTCGGAAATATCGGGCACCGAGTGCGAGTTGTGATAAAAATAATTTTCGATGTTTCCGCCCGCACCGTGACCGAGAGCTATGCAGCTGCCGCCGCTGTGGCGGATCTCCATGTAGTCGTAGCGGTCGCGCCCGTCCTTGACCAGCTTGGTAAGCTCAAGCATCTTGTAACCGTGCGAAGCCAGACCGTCAAAAATCCCGTCAAAAAGCTCCCTCTCGCGCCCGAGGTCCCGCATTTTTACCTTTGCTTCATCATCCAGCCGCCGGTAGAGCGGCGTTTTTTCGTGAAGCATGAGCGAATAAAAGGAGATGCCGGCAACATCGAGAGCCGCAATAGTGCCAAGATCGTGCATGAGCTGTGCGTCAGTCTGACCGGGGTAGTTGTAAATTATGTCCACACTTGTGTTGCGGATGCCCGCGCTTATCGCCGCCGCAACGCGCGACGCGGCAAATTCGCCGCTCCCGCGCCTGCCGAGCAGACGCCTTGCATCGTCGTCAAAGGTCTGGATGCCGACCGACAGTCGGTTGACCCCGCCCTCCCTGAGCACCGATATCATTTCGTCCGAAAGCCCGGTAGCCGACGTTTCGACACTGATCTCGGCTCCGGGCGCAATGGAAAATGCACTGTGCAGCCCGGTGAGCACCTCGCGCATCTGCGCGGGAGAAAGAGACGTAGGCGTGCCGCCGCCGAAATTTACGGCGTCGATCGGAGCCGCCATGTACGGATAGTCCTGCACCTTGCGCATTTCGTCAAGCAGATATCGGTGATACTGCCGCCGGTCAAGCTCGTCGGGGCGGTGGAACGGACAGAAGGTGCACACCTTGTTGCAAAACGGAACGTGAAGATATATCACCCGGCGGCTCGCGGCGCCTGCGGCAAGAACGGCGGGGAGGTAATCCTCCCCGCCCGTGTCTGCGGCATACCGCTTTTTCAGATCGCGCGATGCGTCGTGATGACTTTTATACCGCTCGGTAAACATCAGTTTGCCTTTTTGAAGGAAAACGTCGCGTCCGGATAAAGGATTTCAGCCAGCTTCTGATATGCCTCGGCAAAGCGGCTGTTGGGCTTGTTGTGGAAGAGCGTTTTTTCAAGGTAGAATACCTTGCCGTTCTTGACGGCGCTAAGCGACTGCCACACGGGGTTGCTGCCGTAGGTCTCCTCGACCTGCGCCTTTGCCTCATCGGCGCCGGCGTGGCACTGAACGATGATGATGTCGGGATCTGCCGCAAAGACAGTTTCAAGGTTGATGGTCAGACGCTCGGCGCCTTCGGGATTCTGCCAGTCGTCAACGATATTTTTTGCCTTCATAGCCGTTACCATTCCGCCCACAACGGTGGAGGAGGTGTTTGCATCCAGCTTGCTGGCGTTGGCAAACATGCAGAACACGCGGGGCGCGCCCTCGTCGGGTATCTCGGAGAGAACGTCAACAACATCGTCAAGAGCCTTCATTGCAACGCTGTCCCAAAGTTCGGGATGTCCGGAAATATTGCAGAATACCTTGAACCACTTGAGGTAGTCGGAAAAGTCGTCGTATTTAACGGCAATAACGGGAATGTTTGCCGCCTTTGCGGGATTTTCAATGGTGGAATAGCCGCTCATAGCGGTGGAGCAGATGATAAGATCGGGCTGAAGAGCGACGATCTTTTCGGTATCCCACTTTTTGCCCGAGGATGTGGTGGCAACAACGGTCATGCCGGCATCGGCGGTAATGTCTCTGCCGATGTATTCATTGTAAAGGGTCTGCGAGCTGTTGCCGCCGATGCAGCCGACTACCGATCCGCCCGCCTCATACCAGAGAGTGGTGAAGCTGGCGTAAAGGTTGACTACCTTGCCGGGGTTCTTTTTGATCGTAACGTTCGAGCCGTCGGTCGAGGTGGCATCCTTGAAGGTCACGGCATCGTCGCTGACGGTAACTTCGTCAGCAGCTTTGAGGAATTCGGCTTTGAGAGCCGCCTTCAGAGCATCGGTTTTGCTGTCGTCGCCGGAGGCGGCAGTGGTGGCGTCGTCCCCGCCTGCGGCGGTGGTTCCGTCCGCGGCTGTGGTATCGGGTGAATCGGGTCCATTTACCGCGCAGGCGGTAAGCGTACCTGCCATAAGGCAGAGGCAAAGAAGCAGAGCGAATATTTTTTTCATTTGTTTTTTCCTCCATATCCTCCGCAGTCTGTGCTGCGGAGTTTTTATTTTATGTCAAAGGTTGTCCTTTGCGGAATAAAGTACGGACACCCGTGTATCGGGTCGCGGTAAACGGCGGCTTCTATCTCAAAAATATCACGCAGATTTTTCTCCGTGACCATTTCCTCCGGAGTGCCGGAGGTAAAAAGCACGCCGCCGCGTATCGCCGCAAGACAGTCCGAATATCTGGCGGCAAGGTTTATGTCATGCAGGACCATTACGATGGTGATGCCAAGCTCGCGGTTCAGCCGGCGTATCAGCTCAAGCACCTCCACCTGATAGCTCACGTCAAGATATGTCGTAGGCTCGTCAAGTATCAGTATCTCAGGCTCCTGCGCAATGGTCATGGCTATCCACGCGCGCTGCCGCTCGCCGCCGGAAAGCGTGGCAAGTATGCGGTCGCGCAGATGGGTAAGCCCCGTAAGCGCCAGCGCACGGTCGATCTTTTCGCCGTCCTCGGCAGTCATGCCGCGCCCGAAGCGGGAATACGGGAATCTGCCGTAGGAGACCAGCGTGCGCACATCTATGTCGGGCGGGGACTCGTGTACCTGTGAAAGATACGCTATGCTCCGCGCAAGCCGGCGCGGCGGATAGGCGGAGAGCCGTTTATCAAGGTATATCACCTCGCCGCGCTTCGGCGTGACCGATTTTGAAACGGTTTTGAGCAGAGTGGACTTTCCGCACCCGTTCTGACCGATGAGCGTTACCACCTTTCCGCGCGGTATCTCAAGCGTAAGTCCGCAGAGGACCTCCTTTTTGCCGTAATCAACGGCGATGTCGCGAAATCCGAAGTACATTCCCTCACCCCC
This sequence comes from uncultured Anaerotruncus sp., assembly GCA_958414155.1. The sequence continues at coordinate 4,834 of CATYWI010000111.1, forward strand.
TCTTTCCTTCGCGCGTGCGCAGAAGGTACAGGAAGAACGGCGCGCCGATAAACGAAAGAATGATGCTCACGGGTACTTCGCCGGGCGGCAGAATCACACGCCCGATCGTGTCGCAGATGCAGACCAGAGAGAAGCCGAGCAGAGCCGAAGCGGGAAAGAGGTACTTGTAGTCCGAACCCACCAGAAGCCGCGCGATGTGCGGGACGACAAGTCCCACAAAGCTGATCAGTCCTGCCACCGCGATTGCCGCCCCTGCAAGAAGCGAGGAAACCGCGATCAGAAGGAAGCGGAAGAGCTCTGTCCGAAGCCCGAGCGCGTTCGCCGTTTCGTCCCCGAGCATCAGAATGTTCATGCGGGACGGCAGCGTGGCGCAGATGAAGCACCCGACGGCGGCATAGGGGAGAATCATGCGCAGACTCTCCCAACCGACCCCGTTCAGCCCGCCGACCAGAAAGCCGGAGGCGTTGCCGAGCGATTCCGCAAAGAAGGTCTTGATGATGTCGTTGAACGCACCGAACAGCGCCGAGACCGCCATGCCCGAGAGAATCATTTTCACAGGGGATACCCCCTTCTGATACGCCAACGCATAAATCAGCATCGTTGTAACGAATGCCCCGAGAATCGAACCGATCGGAAGCAGACGCGCATAGGCGGGAAAGGCGACCAATGGCAG
>CATYWI010000112.1 GCA_958414155.1 uncultured Anaerotruncus sp.
GAAAGGATAAAAGATATGTTTGATACAGTAAAGATCGGAAGGAAGATCGCAGAACTGAGAAAAAGTAAGAACATGACGCAGTTTGAACTTGCCGACGCAATGGGCGTCAGCTTTCAGGCGGTGTCGAACTGGGAGAGAGGCAACTCAATGCCCGACATTTCAAAGCTCGCCGAGCTTTCGGAAATACTCGGCACGACCGTTGATGAATTGCTCGGTAAAAAGAACCCTGTGGTAGAGAAGATCATCAATAACGAAAAGATAGACACTGCCGGTGTGAGCCGCGACGAGATACTTGAAGCGGCGGAGATATCCAAGCCGGACCGGGTCAGAAAAATGATAGATGATGACGGTATTGCCGACATAGCGCCGCTGCTGCCTTTTTTGGATGAGGCTTATATCGCAGAGCTGGCTGATAAATATTATGACGGCAATGAAAAGGGGCTGGTGGTCCTGCTGCCGTTTCTCGGGAATGACAAGATCGACGAGCTGATGGAGCGTAGCGTGACCGACGGACGCGACATTGTGGCTTTTCTGCCTTTTGCGTCGGATGAAAAGGTCGGAGACATCGCACGCAGATATATGAAGGATGGCAAAGGCATTGAGAAATTCCTCCCCTTTCTTGATGAAAACGACATCGGCAAGATCGCCGCGGATGCGTATGAGAGGGACGGCAAAAAAGGACTTGTGAAATTCCTCCCGTTTATCGGCGATGACGATGTAAAAAAATTTGCCGATATCGAATTCGGCAAGGACGGTATCAGAGGGATATCAATGTTTCTCCCCTTTCTCGACGAGGACGATGTGAAGAAATTTGCGAAAAAAACGCTCGACCGCGATTGAAGAGATGACCGGACTTGGTGTTGCCGCGCTTTTGCGCGGCGGCACCAAGTGCATATTCGCCTTGACAAACCGCGCCTTATGGCTTATAATTATAATGTAAAAGTAGATTTCAATTTCAAAAAAGGAGAAATAAAAATGACAGATCTTAAACTTGGCGGCGTGGTTGCCGGTTTCAAGGTGATGCGGATCACCCATGTCGGCGAAGTCGATGCCGATCTCTATGAGCTTGAACATATAAAGTCGGGCGCAAAGCTGATCTATCTCGATGCCGATGACCGCAACAAGGCCTTTTCGGTATTCTTCAAAACGATACCCGAGGACAGTACGGGCGTGTTCCACATACTGGAGCACTCGGTGCTTTGCGGTTCAAAAAAATATCCGGTAAAGGAGCCTTTCGTTGATCTGCTCAAAGGTTCGATGGCGACATTCCTCAATGCCATTACGTTCCCGGATAAGACAGGCTACCCTGTGGCGAGCTGCAATGACCGCGACTTTGCCAACCTCATGGGCGTGTATCTTGACGCTGTATTTGCGCCGAAGGTGTGCGAGCACGAGGAGATATTCATGCAGGAGGGCTGGCATTACGAAATAGAGGATCACGACTCGCCCATGACATACAGGGGCGTTGTGTTCAACGAGATGGAAGGCGCTTATTCGTCGGTAGACCGCCGTATGATGGGCAAGATCGAGGCGGCGCTTTACCCGGATACGACATACCGTCATTCATCCGGCGGCGACCCCGCAAATATTCCCGATCTCAGCTATCAGCAGTTCATAGCGGCGTACCGGAAGTATTACCACCCCGAAAATTCCTTTATGTACCTCTACGGTAAAATGGATATCGCCGAGACACTGGAATATATCGACCGTGAGTACCTTTCAAAATACGAGCGCACCGGGCGCAGCTTTGATATTCCGCATCAGGCTCCCGTGGAGAACGACGACGTGCGCGCCGAGTATCCCGTTACCGAGAGCGACAGCCTTGACAAAAACAGCTACATCTCATATTCCTGCGTGGTAGGCGACCACAGCGAGCGCGAGAAAATGCTGGCGCTTGAGATCCTTATGTCTGTGCTGACCGACACCAATGATTCGCCCATTAAAAAGGCGATGCTTGAAAGCGGAATGGCAAGCGACATGAGCGCTTACGTTAATGACGGCATAGCTCAGCCTTATATCATGTTTGAGATACGCAAGACCGACGCGGACAAGAAGGATGCCTTTACGGACCTGCTCTTCTCGGAGCTTCGCCGTCTTGCTCGCGACGGTATAGACAAAGCGGCGCTTCGCGCAGAGATCAACCAGGCGGAATTCCGTCTGCGCGAGGGCAAGCAGGGAAGCGCGCCCGCAGGTCTGCTTTATAACTTTTATATTCTTTCAAGCTGGCTGTACGGCGGAAAGACCGAGATATACCTTGAATACGAGGAGGCGTTCAATAATATCAAGGCGGGCGTTGAGGGCAGATATTTTGAAGAGCTTATCGAGAACTGCATACTCAACAACACTCACTGTGCGAAAGTGACACTCACTCCCTCGCGTACCCTTGCCGCAGACGAGGCAAAGGCGGAGGCTGACCGTCTGGCAGCGTACCGCGCGACCCTCAGCGACGCCGAGGTCGATGCGCTTGTCGAAAAGAACCGCGCACTGGTGAAATTCCAGGAGGCTGAGGACAGCCCCGAGGATATCGCCACACTGCCGCGCCTTGCGCTCAGCGATGTCAGCGATTCGATAACGGAATTGCCCTGCAGAGTTGAGGAATACTGCGGCAGACCGCTTCTTGTGACCGAGATGTTCACAAAGAAGATCGCATATGTGAACTACTACTTTGACATTTCCGGTCTTAGCACCGAGTATATCCAGTATGCCTCGCTCCTTTCCGATATTCTCGGCGATATTGCGACTGAAAAGCATACTGCCGCCGAACTTGATATTGCCATAAAGACAAGACTCGGCAGATTCTCCACTCCCACCGGTGTGTTTACCGCAAAGGATGATATCGATAATGTCACCCCCGTGCTTTCGGTGCGCGCGAGCATGCTCAATGACGATATTCCCGAAGCGCTTGCGCTTATCGGCGAGATCATTGACACGACCCGCTTTGACAAGGATGAGATAGCAAAACTCATCGTGCAGAACAAGAATATGATGCAGATGGCGATAGCCCAGCGCGGCAATTCGTATGCGGCGATGAGAGTTGCGTCCTATTCTTCTGTCGAGGGCGCATATAACGAAAAGCTGGACGGAATTTCGTATTACAGATTCCTCTCCGGGCTTGCCGCGAATATCGACTCCGGATTTGATGCGATACGCGCCGGCTTTGAAGCTGTGATGCGCGAGCTTACGCTTGAGAACCTTACCGTAGGTATCACCGGTGACAGCGAGGCTGTGGAGGCGTTCCGCGCCGCCGCTCCCGTGTTCCGTACCGGCAGCGGAAGCGGAAAGCGCTATAAGCTCATGCCCGAATATCACGGCAATGAGGCGTTTGTCATTCCCGCCGGCGTAAACTACGTCGCAAAGGGCTTCAACTACCTCAAGGCGGGCTTTGCGGTCGATCCAAAAATGATGGTGCTTTCAAAGATACTCTCGCTTGACTGGCTGTGGAATGAGGTGCGTGTCCGCGGCGGCGCCTACGGTGTCTCCTTCGGAATTTCCGCAAGCGGAAAGGCTGCATTCACGTCATACCGCGATCCGAGCGTAAAGAAGACGCTTGCGACTTATGACGGCACCGTTGAGTATCTCCGCGATTTTGCTGCCAAGACCCCCGATATAGATAAATATATCATTTCCACCGCCGCGGGCTACGAGCGCCCGCTTTGCCCGCGCGATATCGGTACTGCGGCGCAGTCCAACTATTTTGAAGGACGCAACGATGACGGACGCCGCGAGGACAAACGCATGGTTATGTCTACGACCTCTGCCGATATCGAGAAGATGGCAGCTCTTATTTCGGCACTCGCCGAAAACGGCAGATGCGCCGTTGTGGGAAGCTGCGACAAGATTGACGAAGCCGGCGATATCTTTGCGGTAAAGGAAGATATCTGACCGTTAGACGTTAAACTGACCGAAAGGTAACGTGATCCGATGAAAAACACACCTCTGGCGGACATATTGCGCCCGAAGACCTTTGACGATATCGTGGGGCAGGAGCACCTGTTCGGAAAGAACGGTGCCATACGCCGCATGATCGCCGGCGGCAGAATGCCCAATATGATATTTTACGGTCCTCCGGGCACCGGCAAGACTACTGCGGCTACGATAATAGCCGCACAGTCTGATATGGAATTTCACCGTCTCAATGCCACAACCGCGTCGCTTGCCGATGTAAAGGCGGTGCTTACCGCAACGGGAAACATGTTCGGCGCGGACGGAGTGCTGCTTTATCTTGATGAGATACAGTATTTCAACCGTAAGCAGCAGCAGTCGTTGCTTGAATATATCGAGGACGGCAGGGTCACGCTTATAGCGTCAACAACTGAAAATCCGCACTTTTATGTGTACAATGCGCTGATATCCCGCTCATCGCTGTTTGAATTCCGTCCCGTTCCGCCTGCGGCATGCGTGTGCGCACTGCGCCGTGCGCTTGACGCGCTGAATGAGGAAACGCAAAGCAAAAAAACGGCGGACGACGCCTTCCTTGCCGATATCGGCAGGATTGCTGGCGGGGACGTGCGCCGGGCGATAGGTATATTTGAAAATGCATATTTCGCCGCGCGCGGCGAAGCGGAGGACGGCTCGGGCGACAGCACCTGCGTCGTCACCGCTGCGGCGCTGGACGGAATAGATACCGGATACGGTAATTTCGGCGACGATACGCATTACGATCTGCTTTCGGCACTGCAAAAGTCTATCCGCGGTTCCGACCCGGATGCGGCGGTGTTCTACCTCGTCTCGCTGCTTGAGTACGGCGAGCTTCTGTCGGTCTGCCGGCGGCTTCAGGTCATAGCCTCGGAGGATATCGGTCTTGCATATCCCGCCGCGGCTCAGGCTGTGCGCGCCATGTGCGAATCCGCTAAGGAGCTTGGAATGCCCGAGGCGCGCATACCGCTCGCAAATGCCACTGTCATGCTGGCTACCGCGCCGAAGTCGAATTCGGCATATCTCGCCGCCGCAGCAGCGCTTGAGGACTTTACGGCGGGGCGTGGCAAGCTCCCACCGGAGCCGCTCCGTGCGCCGCTCTATCGCGGTTATGTTTACCCGCACGACTATCCGGGGCACTATGTAAAGCAGCAGTATCTGCCCGATGACCTTGCGGACAGGGTCTATTACAGGTTCGGCGACAACAAGACAGAACGTGCCGCCGCCGCGTATGCAGACGCGATAGGAAGCAGAAAAAACAAGAGCTGAGCGTTCCCGTATACGGATAAAATAACAACTGTGCTGTCGCGCCGGTGCGCGACAGCACAGTTGTTATTTACAGTCTCCAGTATATATACCCTGCGGCTTCAAAGTCCGCCCGGTCGTAAAGTCCCTTTACGTCGATAAGCACGCGGCGACCGTTGCCGTAAAGCTTATCTATATCGGCGATGCCGAGAGCGGCAAACTCATCATGCGCTACGGCGACTATCACCGCATCCATATTGCGTATCTCGCTCATGTCGGTAAATCTGACGCCGTAAAGACGCTCAGCCTCGTCATCGTCCGCCTGCGGGTCGGCGATCGTGGGTT
>CATYWI010000113.1 GCA_958414155.1 uncultured Anaerotruncus sp.
CTGGGAATGACGGGATACACGTGTCAGGATCTTTTCTTTCACGACACATTACTTGCGGCGGCGGAGCGCGAGGTTGCCCGCGTTGCAAAAGAAACAGCCGGGCTCGATTCGCTTATATTCATAGGCACGCCGATGCGCAGGCTCGGAAAGATATACAATGTCGCCGCGGCTATCTGGCACGGCAAGCTGCTCGGACTCATTCCCAAGAGCCTTATTCCGAACTATTGCGAATTTTATGAGGCGCGGCAGTTTACACCGGCGGGAAACGAAACGGTGACCGTCGATTATGCCGGAATGAGCTGTCCGTTCGGTACCAGACTGCTTTTCTGTCACAAAAAACTCCCCGAGCTTGTTGTTGCCGCTGAGATATGCGAGGATGTCTGGGGACAGATGCCGCCGTCGGTTTCGCATTGTGCCGCCGGGGCGACTGTCGTGGTCAACCTCTCGGCATCGAATGAGCTTATAGGAAAGCCGGACTACCGCCGCAGTCTTATAAAGCAGAACTCCGCACACAATATATGCGGCTATGTTTACACGTCAGCCGGTCCCGGAGAATCCACTACCGATCTTGTTTTTTCAGGTCACTCGATGATATGTGAGGACGGCTCGCTCATTGCGGAAAGAGCGCCTTTCTCGGATGAGACTATACTTTGCGGCGATATCGATGTGAAAAAACTCACATATTCGCGGTCGCAGAACAATGTGTTCCGGTGCCGCGACGATGCCGATTATACAAAAATACCATTCGGCGACACGCTTGCAGTGACCGAACTGGAGCGCAAATTTGCAAGACGTCCGTTTGTGCCGGATGACGATAATGTAAGAGGCTCAAGATGCGGGTTGATACTTGATATGCAGTCTGCCGCGCTCGCCAAGCGTATAGATCACACGCATGCAAAAAAAGCGGTGGTCGGAATATCCGGTGGACTTGATTCAACGCTGGCGCTGATAGTTGCCGTGCGTGCGATGGAGCGTCTTTCGCGTCCCGCATCGGATGTTCTTACCGTAACGATGCCGTGCTTCGGTACCGGTGAGCGCACGCGCGGAAACGCCGAAGAACTTTCTCTGCTTCTCGGAACGGACTTCCGTTGCGTAGATATTGCCGCATCCGCCGAGCAACATCTGAAGGATATTGGACATTCGCTCGACAATTATGATGTGACTTATGAGAACGCCCAGGCGCGCGAACGCACACAGGTCCTTATGGATCTTGCCAACCAGAGCGGAGGCATAGTTATAGGTACGGGAGATCTTTCGGAGGTAGCTCTCGGCTGGTCTACGTACAACGGGGATCATATGTCAATGTACGGTGTGAATTGTACGGTCCCGAAAACTCTTGTCAGGTTTATTGTAAGGTATTATGCCGATACGTGCGCCAATGAACGTCTGGCGGCTGTTCTTTACGATATTCTTGATACCCCTGTGTCTCCCGAGCTTGTCCCGTCCAAGCCCGGAGAAATAAACCAGCGCACCGAGGATATACTCGGGACTTATGAGCTTCACGATTTCTTCCTTTACTACATGATACGCGGCGGATACTCGCCTGATAAACTCTTCAGGATTGCACGGCTTAGCTTTGCGGGAAAATATGACGACGAATATATAAAAAAAACGCTCACACTTTTCTGCCGCCGCTTCTTTGCACAGCAGTTCAAACGCTCGTGTATACCGGACGGCGTAAAGGTCGGTACAGTGGCGCTGTCTCCGCGCGGTGACTGGCGTATGTCGTCGGATTCGTCGGCGGCGGAATGGCTGGCAAGGATAGACTGACGATGAAGGTGCTCATGCACGTTTCCGATGCCCCGGCATTTGCTGATAAGGTCCGTGTGGCAGTGGCATCCATCCCGTATGGACGCGTTGCATCATATGCCGCAGTCGCAGCTACGGCGGGCAGCCCGCGTGCGGTGCGTGCTGTGGGAAATATCCTGCGTCTTACACGCGATCCCTTCGGGCTTCCGTGCCATCGCGTGGTGAACTGCCGCGGCAGACTGGCGCCGTGCTTTGGCGTCGGCGGTGCCGTGAACCAGAAGGAACGGCTTGAGGCGGAAGGCGTAACGGTCACACGCAGTGAAAACGAATACTATGTTGATATGAAGAAATACGGATATCGATTCGGTGATGATCTTTAACTTGTACGGTGGTATATATAATGGCTTATATCAGTTTTGAAAACGTATGCAAATATTATAAAATGGGGCAGAATGTTATCGCGGCGGCAGACGGACTTAACTTTTCGGTCGAAAAGGGTGAATTCTGTGTCGTTGTGGGACCGTCCGGCGCCGGAAAAACCACGCTTCTGAATATTCTCGGCGGCATGGATGTGTGCGACAGCGGTAAGATCATGCTTGACGGAACCGAAATAAGCGCTCTCGGAAAGAAGCAGCTTACCGATTATCGAAGATATGATGTGGGCTTTGTGTTCCAGTTTTATAACCTTGTTCCCAATCTTACGGCGCTTGAAAATGTCGAGCTTGCTTCGGAGATAAGCCGCAACCCGCTCCCCGCGGCAGAGGTGCTCGATTCCGTGGGGCTTTCGGAGAGAGCGCAGAATTTTCCGGCTCAGCTCTCGGGCGGTGAGCAGCAGCGTGTGTCCATAGCGCGTGCGCTTGCCAAAAATCCCAAGCTTCTTCTGTGCGACGAGCCGACAGGCGCTCTTGACTACCTGACCGGCAAGAGCATTCTCGGTCTGCTTCACGATACGTGTAAAAAAACCGGAATGACCGTTGTTGTCATAACACACAACAGCGCGCTTACAAGAATGGCAGACCGCGTTATAAGGATCAAAAACGGACGAATAGTTTCCTGCGAGGTCGTTCCGGATCCCGTTCCGGTCAGCGAGATAGAGTGGTAATGCGGCAATGGGCAGATCATATATAAGAATGCTCCTGCGCAGTGTCAATAGAACAAAATCAAGATTTCTGTCGATACTTGCAATAGTGGCGGTCGGGGTCGGATTTCTCGGCGGCCTTATGTCCACCGCGCCCGATATGCAACTTACGGTGGATAAGTATTACGACGACTTCCGTTTCTTTGATATTGATATCAAGGGTACGATGGGACTGACCGATGACGATCTTACCGAGATCGGAAATCTGAGTACGGTAGGATCGGCTATGCCCGCGAGGGTCGCCGATGTGAACCTGGATTGCGCCGGTGAGGCATATGTCACCCGCGTATACGGCGTCGATCTTTCGCTTCGCGGCGGAGACGGATTCATAAATGACTTTGAGCTTATCGACGGCAGAATGCCGGAGGGACCCGGTGAATGCCTTATCGCTTCACCCAACGGATACACGTCTGACCATAAGGTGGGCGAGATATATACTATATCAGCAGCGAACCGGGATATAGACGGAATTTTTGATTTTGAGTCGCTTACGGCGGTAGGAGTCGTGCGTTGCCCTCAGTATATGTCGATCGAAAAAGAGCCGTCTACCGTCGGCACAGGACGAGTTGGGGTTATCATGTTCGTTTACCCCGAGTGCTTTGCACTTGAACCGTACACGGATATTTTTGTCCGGCTGTCCGGCGCGGAAGAGCTGAACACCTTCTCGGATGAGTATTTCGGGCTTGTGGATGCTGCGCTTGACGAGCTTGAGGAGTTCGGCGCCGCAAGAAGCGACATAAGGCTTGAAAGCATTCGCAGTGACGCGGAAAAGAAAATATCCGAAGCACGCGACAAATACGAAGAAGCAGGCAAAAAAGCCGAAAGCGAGCTTGCGTCAGCCGCATCAAAGATAGCCGACGCAAAGGAGAAAATAAGCACGGCTGAGTCCGAACTTGAACGGTCAAGGACCGAGTTCAACGCCAAAGAGGAAGAAGTAAGTGCGGCTCGCGCACAGCTTGATGCCGCTTATGACACGGTCGCGCGCGGCATAGCCGCCGCGCGAGCAAACGCGGAACGCCAATATTCCGGAAATGCGGTGCTCCTTGCGGCTGCAATGGCGGCGATAGACAAAACCGAAGCCGAGCAAAAAGCGCCGCTTGACGCTGCCGATGCGGAACTTAAAAAGAACGAAGCCGCGATAGAATCGGCGCGTGCAGAGCTTACATCGGCTGAGGACAGTCTTGACGATGAGAAAAACAAGCTATCCGATGCCGAGAAGAGCTATGAGACTGCAAAGCTTGACGCGGAGCGCGAGCTGGCAGAGGCGGAAGAAGCGATAAAGAATGCCGAGGCAGAGCTTGCCGATATCGGTAAGCCGTCGTGGTATATTACCGACCGTCGCAACAACGTGAGCTTCAACAGTTACCGCGGAAATTCGGATAAGATAAATGCGATCGCCAAGGTGTTCCCCGTGTTCTTCTTCTTTGTTGCGGCACTTGTGGCGCTCACTACCATGACACGCATGGTGGAAGAGGAGCGCACCCAAATGGGTACGCTGAAGGCACTGGGATATTCGGACGGTGTGATAATGGCGTATTATCTCATTTATTCGGTACTTGCTGCGACTCTCGGAAGTCTCGTCGGTGCGGCTGTGGGCTTCCGCTCGCTGCCGAAGGTGATAGCCGGAGCGTATTCTATGCTTTACGACGTTCCCTCCACTCTGACGCCGTTCAGATGGAATTATTTCGTTATAATAACCCCGATAGCGATAGTCTGCACTTCGGCGGCAACATTTGCGGCGTGCATTTCGGCACTGAAGGAACGTCCTGCATCGCTCATGCGTCAGCGCGCACCCAAGGCGGGCAAGCAGGTGTTGCTTGAAAGGATCCCGTTCATATGGAAGCATCTCGGCTTTAACGCCAAGGTGACCGCAAGAAATATTTTCAGGTATAAAAAGCGGCTTTTCATGACGGTGTTTGGTATCGCCGGGTGTACGGCGCTTCTGCTCACTGCGTTCGGACTGCGTGATTCTATCCACGATATCGTTGATAAGCAGTTCGGTGAGATATATAAGTACGACCTGACCGCCTATTTGTCAGAAGACACCGATATACCGGGTGATGAAGCACTTTCGGCGTTTTTGACCTCTGAGCATACACGCGGCTATATCAGTATGCATACGGAGTCCGGAAAGGCAGGCGAAGAGTCGCTTTCAATACAGGTCACCGACGATCCTGCCAAACTCGCGGATTTTATAACGCTTCGTGAAAGAAAGAGCGGAAGGATCATTGAATTCACCGACAATACCGACGGAGCGATCCTGACCGAAAAACTCTGCGAGACCATAGGCATCAAGGCAGGCGACAGTGTTGTACTGTCAGACGCCGACGGCAACAGCGCGACCGTGCGCGTTGCCGCCGTTGCCGAAAACTACGTTACAAGCTACTGCTATATGACGAGCGCGGCTTATGAGGCGGCTTTCGGCAGAAAGGCGTCCAAGAACATGCTTCTCGTGTCCCTTGCGGCAGATGATGCCAATTCGCGTGACGCCGCCGCGAAGGAGATACTGAAAAGCGGCAATATACTTCTTATGACCTTTTCCCGGACTATACGGGAGAGTAT
>CATYWI010000114.1 GCA_958414155.1 uncultured Anaerotruncus sp.
GCTCAAGCGTTTCGCGGCGCGCACGGGGCGCATACCACAGCTCGGGATCAGCCTCGGTCACGCTTTCGGGATCGAACCAAAGACGCAGACCGCTCTCGGTCTCCTCGTATGCCACGGGAGAGCCGGCTTTAAGATGCAGCTTGTCAAGATCGGCACGTGTGAGATAGTTCTTTGCTCGCGCTTCGCGTCCGCGGATAGCCGTTACCGTGGCGCCTGAGCGCAATTTTATTGTTTCCTTCAATGTATTCCTCCGATATATACACACCTTGCGGTGTTAAAAATCCCATTCTGAATTATTATATCATACCGTGAGACGATTTACAAGGGCGAATAACAAATTTATCGGCATAATGAAATAAAAAAAAGGCAAAGAGACTCAAAAAACGGTTAAATTGTTACTCTGCGGCGGACAGGCAGACATCACAGCCTTTCAATAAGCGCCGCACCGTTTTCGCGGAGCCATTTTTTATGATCCTCATAGTCCGGCATCACACGCCCGACCTCCCGCCAGAAGCGCGGCGAATGGTTCATTTCGATTCTGTGGCAAAGCTCATGCACGACAACATAGTCAAGCACTCCGGAAGGAACGAGCGCGAGCAGGCAGTTGAAATTCAGATTTCCCGACGAGGAGCAGCTCCCCCACCTTGTGTGCTGGGCGCGTATGTTTATCCTTCCGAACGTGACGCCGACAAGCGGTGCAAAATGCGCGACGCGCGGCGGGATCCGCTCCAGCGCACGTTCGGCAAGCCCGCGTATCTCCGTGTCGGTAAAACGCGGCGCCTGCGCCCGACGCGCTTCGGCGGCAAGATTTTTCTGCCGCATCAGCGCGATATGAGGCTCTATCCATGCCTCCTCGCTCTCAACAAAGCGCAAAATCTCCGCGCGCGGCATACGGCGCGGCGCGCGTACAACGACCGAAAGATCCCGCCGCACCTCAAGCGCCATGGTACGGCGGTCGCTTCTTATTATTTCAATATTATATTTCTTCAAAATATCCATAGCATAATTTTAGCACACGGATACGCCGATGTCAACCGTCGACAAGCCTTGATTTTTCGCCCCTTGTGTGCTACAATAATGATATAAGATCGCACCGAAAGGACGGAACAGAAAAATGAGCGAAGCCTATGAAAATATGATGACGCGCCGCAGTGTACGCAAATACCTTGATACCCCGGTACCCGCCGAGGTGATAGACCGCATCATAACGGCGGGACTTTACGCCCCGACCGGACGGAACATGCAATCTCCCATAATAGTCGCGGTGACCGACCGCGAGCTGCGCGACCGCCTCTCGCGCATGAATGCGGCTGTGATGGGAAGCGACGGCGACCCGTTTTACGGTGCGCCGGCAGTTCTTGTCGTGCTTGCCGACAAAAACTGCCGCACTCATGTTTATGACGGCAGCCTTGTGATGGGCAACCTGATGCTTGCGGCGCATGACGCGGGTCTCGGAAGCTGCTGGATACACCGCGCCCGCGAGGTGTTTGACACCGACGAGGGCCGCGAGATACTTCGCGGACTCGGCATCGAGGGTGACTACGAGGGTATCGGCAACTGTATCATCGGCTACACCGACGGCGCAGAACCGGATGCCGCGCCGCGCCGCGCGGGACGCGTTTTCTACGCCAAATGACCGCACTCCGCACGCAGAAAAAGTACGACACCGATCCGGAGCTTGACCGCTATTGCATAAGGCTCCCCTTTTCGCCCGCAATGCTGATCCCGGCTCGTCCCGCCATGCGGGCGATGTATGCACTCACGCCGACGCCGCGCGGCGTGAGGCATACGGTCATGCATTCGGGCAGCCTCCGCCTTGACGTATTTGAGCCGCTTGCGTGTGTGCGCGGTCTGCCCTGCCTCATTTACATGCACGGCGGCGGCTTCGGATACATGGCTGCGCCGTATCACAAAAAGCTCGCTGCCGTTTATGCGCGGGAGGTCGGCTGCCGCGTGGTATGCCCGGATTACCGGCTGCTGCCGCGCCACCCGTACCCTGCGGCGCGCGAGGACTGTCTTGCGGCGCTTGAATGGGTCGAAGCCAAATACCCCGGCTGTCGTCTTGCCGTGGGCGGCGACAGCGCCGGAGCTGCGCTTGCCACATACCTTGTCTCGGCGGCAAAGCCGCATGAACTTTGCTTTCAGTTGCTCGTGTATCCCGTTTGCAGCGCCGCCGGGAACAGCTATTCGGTAAAGCGGTACCGCGACACGCCTCTTTGGGACTCACGCAACAACAGTGTGATGTGGCGGCTGTATCTTGCGGGCAGGAACCGCCCCGACGCCGCCCCGATGCGGGCAAGGCTGCCGGAGACGATCCCCGACACATACATAGAGCTTGCCGAGTACGACTGCCTTCACGACGAGGGCGCGGAATACGCCGAACGGCTCACCGCCGCCGGAGCCGCAGTGACGCTCGTCGATACGCGCGGGACCTTCCACGGCTACGATATCGCCATGAACGCGCACGTGACGCGCGATGGCATCGCACGCCGCATAGAATTCATGCGCAGTCATTTCAACTGAACGGAAAAAATATCGGGTCTGAAAAACTCAGAATGAGTTTTTCAGCCCCGATACGTTATTATCAGATTTTTTATTTCTTATCGCCGAAGGCTTCAGCCCAGTCGTGGTTGAAGCGCTCGATGCCGCTGTCGGTAAGCGGATGGTGGAGCATCTGCATTATTACCTTATACGGCACGGTAGCGATATTCGCGCCGCATTTTGCGGCATCGGTCACATCCTGCGGACCGCGTATGCTCGCGGCAATTATCTCGGTGCTGATACCGTGAACGTCGAATATCTCCGCTATGTCGCTCACGACAGACATACCGTCGTCCGAAATATCGTCAAGTCTGCCGATGAACGGGCTTACATATGTAGCTCCGGCTCTTGCGGCAAGCAGCGCCTGCGCCGCGCTGAATATAAGCGTTACGTTTGTGTGTATGCCCTCTCCCGAGAGGATATGCACAGCCTTGAGTCCCTCTGCGGTAACGGGTATCTTTATTACGATATTTTTATTGATCGCGGCGAGCTTACGTGCCTCGGCTACCATTCCGGCAGCGTCGGGAGCAACGACCTCGGCGCTTATGGGACCGTCCACGATAGTGGTGATCTCCTTTATCACACTCACAAAATCCCTGCCCTCGCGTGCGATGAGCGAAGGATTGGTGGTGACACCGCAGATAACGCCCAGCTCAGCCGCCGCGCGTATCTCGTCAACATTAGCTGTATCAATAAACAGTTTCATTTTGATTCACCTCGTTATGATATGCCGCGGATATGTAGCGGCACTTCTTTCACAAGATAATTATACTCCCCGGAAACGGTGAAAAAAATATCGATTTTTTAATTTTTATCGGTTTTTTTTTGATGAAAAACGGTGCTTTTCCGCACGGCGATCGCACTACCGTTGATTTACGTTGCGAATCGGTCCGTTCCCTTTATAAGCGTATGCCCGCAGCCCGTGCAATGCTCCGCGTGCACGTGCTCCGACCTGCCGCACACCGGGCAGGTAACGGTGTCGCTTTTGCCGTCCGGAAGGACAACTACCCTGTCCGTCCCGTACAGGTGAAACACGGTGTCGCCGACATGCCAGTCCCCGGATACATCATCGTGACCGGAATAGACCTTTGACCGCACCGTCCTGCCCTCCGGCGTGACCACGGTCAGGTATACGGTCCTTTTTGTGTACAACGTTTCCCTTGTCGGCTTGGATGGTGAATCCGAGTCTGTGGTCATCTTAACGTTTATATCGGTTATCTTCCCGCTCCATGTGCTGTCGATAAGCTTTGCGGGTACTCCGGATATCCGGAACGGGATGAGCAGCGTAACGATGTAGCACAGTATCTTAAGTCCGGAATTATCGAAGTTGAATATCCGCCCGCCTAAGAAAAACAGGATCGTACCGAACACGGCAAGAAGAGCGGCGAGAACCAATAGCTTTTTAAGAATAAAATTGCGGGTATACTTTTTCAGATCCTGCGGTAATTCGTACACCATGGTTTTTTTCTCCCTTGCCTTTTCAGTAAAAATGATCGGTATACACACCGCCCCGGTGACAGATAAAGGCTTGCGTTTTTTTATCACCGGGGCGTTTCCGTATTTTATTTACATTTACCCGTTACCCGGCATTGGCTTCGGCGCCCGCCGCCGAACCGATATTGCCGAGAATGGGCAGCACGGTCCCATCGCTGGTCACGAAGTATGCGGGGAGTTTGCCGTCCCACTGCTGAGTCGTGATGTACTTTATAAGCTCATCGGTGATCGTTTCGGCGAGCTTTTTGTTCACCTCAGCCTGCTTTTCGCCGGCATAGGCATCGGCGTCCGCCTGCACCTTTTTGACCGCAGCGTCGGCATCGGCTTTGATCTTGGCAACATTTGCGTCAGCCTCAGCCTGTATCTCCTTTACCGAGGCATCGGCTTTCGCCTGTATCTCGGCACGCTTGGCGTCCTCCTCCTTCTGCATGGTCTTCTGCTCCTCCTCGGTCTGCGTTTTCAGCTTGGTCTGGAGAGCGACGACCTTCTCCTCAACGGAGTTGGTGAAGGCATCCGAAAAATCAATGTTCTCCACCGAGGTGCTGACGACCTCAATATTGTATGCGCCCAGCTCCTTGACGAGCGTATCCGTTATCTGATTTGAAAGCGCATCGCGGCTCTCGACCAGACTTTCGGCGGTGTATTTGGCAATAACGCTCTTTACGACCTCCTGGATGCGCGGCTGCATCACCGTGGTATAATAATCGGTACCTATGTTTTTATATATGGTCTGCGCGTTCGATTTGTCGATCTGATAGTTCATGGAGTAGTCCACAAGGACCTCCTGGATATCGCTTGAGAAGCAGGTGAGCGTTACGCGCGCGACCTGCGTGCGGTTATCCATCACCACTACCTTCTGGAAGGGCGATTTGATATGAACGCCAGCCTCAAGCGTTATATCCTCCACCTTACCGAAGGTGGTAAGTATACCGGTGTGACCGGTAGGGACGGTGGCTACCATACCTCCGCCTATCACGAGCAGTCCGAGAACGGACAAAATCTGACGGGGACGCAGCTTCCAGCCGGAACGGCTGAAACCGAGTAAAATGAAAAGTACGAAAGCGGCAAATATGCCTGCAAAGATCCAACCCATGATAATAGCCTTCCTTTCAAGTTATTTGTACCGCGCGGTCTGCCCGTGCGGGTCATCATGTTTTGTTGTGACTTTATTATACCATCAAAAGACCGTTTTGTCAAGAGGCGTGAGCGTAAAAATTCAAAAATATTATAAAATATTCCGCGCGGATGAACAGAGGCGTTTTTACGCCCGCCCCGCCCCCGGCGCTGACGGATGTACCGCGGACTTCGTTCTTCCGTTCCATCGCTTCGCTCCGTCACTTCTCTCTCTCACCGCAGGGCGTTCACTTTATCCTTCTCATCTTTTTACTTTACCGGTCTCACGTCATTGACAAA
>CATYWI010000115.1 GCA_958414155.1 uncultured Anaerotruncus sp.
CACTCTGCGGTTTCAACGACGCTTCAAGTTTACGCCCATGCCACTGAGGAAAGCAGCAAACGAGCAGCCGACACGATGCAAAACATTTTTGAAAAGCTCAAAGCCTGAATCTGTAAGGGGTATTTTCGGGGGTAAGGCAATGCCCGAATAAACAAAAAACACAACATGTTGTGCTTTGGAATCTAACCAAACACAATATGTTGTGCTTTTTATTGGAGCTGGTGGCGGGATTCGAACCCGCGACCTGTTGATTACGAATCAACTGCTCTACCGACTGAGCCACACCAGCAATTCACGCACGCTTGCTTAGCGCGCTTTTTTATTATATCACATATGCTTGTTTTTTGCAATATCTTTTTTCAAAAAAACCGAAATTATTTCTTCGGGATCATGCACCGCGGTTTTGTGTCACTTCCGCGCCATGTGCATAAACTGTGCATGAGGAACATTGATATCTTACGGAGGTAACAGCTCATGAAGATCGACCGTGAAATGCTGCGCCGCATACTCACCCTTGACGACAGTCAGCTGAAGTTCATAATAAGCAGGATAGCGGCTCAGACAGGTGTGGATATTTCGGGCTTTGATATGAGCCCCGCGGCGCTTGCAAAGCTGAGGCTCGCCGTTGAAAGTGCCGATGACGCGGAGCTTGAAAAGCTCGCCGCAGGGCTGCTCGGCGGCAACAACTGACCGCGCATGGAGGCGTACATATGGCTGATGAAAATCTGAACGGGCTTGACGGAATCATTTCCCGTCTCATGTCAGACCCCGGAATAATGGAGACTGTAAGAAGCGCGGTATCCGAAATGAAGCTCACGGGAGAAGGCGGCGATGCACCCAAAAAGACCGATACTGCTCCACAGCAGGGCGCACCGGATATGCAGTCGATAGCCGCGCTTGCATCCATGCTCGGAGGCACAGGGGGAGGCCGCGGCAGCAAGCCGCCGGGCGGTGATTCCAACCGCAAAAAAAGGTGCGATCTGCTCAACGCGCTGAAGCCGTATCTTAACCCCCACCGTCGCGAGACCATAAACTACATGCTGGGGATAGAGCGTCTCGGCGACGTGCTGAAAAGCACTGTGAAGAAGTCCTGACCGTCCCGTCCAATGCTCAAAGGAGGGAGATAAAATGTATGCAAAAAACGGTGACCGACGGGTACCCGCCGGTATGACCATACCCGAGAATTACGGTGGAAATGCGTTTGCGCCGCGTGCGTCGGAAGCGCCACCGCCGCCCCCGGCGCCGCCTTCCGAAAGCGGCTGCGAGTGCCGGCGCGAGCCGCCCGCGCCTCCGTGCAGCGACAAGGAAAAGAAGCGCTTCGACGAGCCTCCACGGTGCTGTGAATGCAACGACAAGCCACAGGAAGCGCCGTGTACTGCCGCACGCCCGGAGCCGTGCGGAGACCGCCCTTCTCCACCGCACGGCGGCTTTATGAACATAAGCATAGGCACCGAAGAGCTTTTGCTGATAGGCATTATGGCTCTGATCTTTTTCAGCGGTGATGACCGTGACAACGAGCTTCTGATATGTCTTTTGCTCGTGCTGTTGATTTAATGTGAGATATACATCATACATTTATTGTCGATTTCAGTCTAATTTAGATGAGTATCACGCAAAAACGATTGATAAAAATATGATATTGTCAATAAAACAGCTTTTCTGTCACCTGCGCTACAACAAAAAAGCACACCGCACTTCCCCGCATGAGCTTTGAGCCGCGGAGAATGCCGTGTGCTTTTATGCTGTTTGTGTATCACCATCAACGGTACGCGGACAGCTTTTCCTTGCCTGTGAACCGATTTATTTACGCCGAGCACATAGCCACCGGTCGGGCTGTCAGCCATATGACATTGTTTCCGCCTGTGCATTCCCCTTTGATTTTCCGGCATCTCCGGACACCGTTTTTTACTCTTACGGTACTTGCGGTACGACCGCGCATTTCACCATCCTGTCAGGTGGCTTTTCTGCCGGTACAGACAAAATGCCCGAGGCGCACAAGGGCCCCTTTGAAGAGTCCGTTTGCGCCGCCTCGGGCGATTTATTATTTCGACATTTTATCAGTCGTCGGTAAGTGCTTTAAGTCCTTCGTTGAGGGTATCAAGCTTGGACTTTACGGGTCTCTCAAGAATCTTGAATCTTGTGGATGCACCGTTGAGCTGATCTCCGATTATCGTGCGGAATTTCTGATGCACCGACTCGATGTTCTTGGTGTAAAGAACACCCGGATCGATGTAAAGATTTTCGGTCACTATGTCAAGCATATCCCACGATGCGGGGTCCTTGGCATATTTGTTTTTAAGAGCTACCTCGTAGTATGCCGGGGTGACTGTACGATAGCTTTCGGAAGCCATCGCCTCAAGCACTGCGCCGATCATATCGCGGCGGTCATGGGGCGTCGTATTGGCAATACCGAACGCTGTCATCTGGTCGTGTGCGTAACTGCAATAATCGTCTTGTTCAGCGTTAAGCATGGGTAGCGGAACTATTCCGTATGTATCCTTCATGCCACGCATATATTCACCCTCGGCCTCAATGATCCTCAGGGTAACCATTGCCGCCGTGCTCTCCGAAAATTTCTTTGCAATGTCCTCCTGCTCGGCATCTCCGCTGGTATGCTTTATGCTAAGCGCGCCTTCAGTGCCCCAGAACAACTTCTGCATTTTGTCAACAGCCAATACTGTGCGCTCAAGGTCGAGAGAATAGACAAGATAGTTTTCGCTGTCCTTTGTAAGAATGGGGAGTTTGAACGCGCTCCAGTAGGGGTCAACTCCTATCTGGTCGGCATTGGAAACAAAGCCGCAGATATCGCCTTCGGATGTCTTTTGGTCTGCATCAACATCCTGCCAGAACTTCTGGCATATCTCCATCTGATAGTCGACCGTCCACTGATGGTTATTCACCGCGGTATAAAGATCCGGGATGTCCGGAACAGTTTTGAACAGGTCCGCATTGAAGAATGTCACGAAAATGAAACGGTACATCGACAGCGCGATAGCACCGGTACAAAAATACTGCTTGTCTCCGATGGATGCCGCCTCATTGAAGCCCTGCGACCAATAGGGACGCGCGAGATCAAGGTTGTCTACCGACTTGAGGTTGGCAAAGCAGTTTTCCGCGGTATACTTTATCGTAGAATAAACACTGTTTGCAAAGATGTCGTAAAGGTGTCCGGTCGCTGCCTGATTGCGGATGATGTCCGCGACCACGTAGTTGTTGCCATCGATCTTCGTGTTTTCAATGGTAATGCCGAGGCGCTGCTCAACGACCTTGTTGCGTCTCTCGACAGCACTGTCGATAAGACCGCCGTCGCTGTTATCGATAGTGACCTCGTCAACGACCCATTTGTTTGAACGGCTGACGATGGTGACCGTCTCGCCGCCGAAATTCAGCGTTGTGGGTATCTCATCTCCGATCTCATATTTGCTTGTTGTTTCCGCCGGTATCGTATCTGTGACTTCTACAGAAGCGGTGCTTGTGCTGTCACCCTCGCCATGCGGCTTGGAGCATGCGGTAAGTCCCGCAAACGCGCCAAGGAGCATCAGCACTGCCATGATGAGCGAAAGTGTGCCAACTGATTTTTTCATGAAAACCTCCGTCTTTTATTACTGTGAAAAATCATCAGAACATCCCGCGGTTGGCGCCGCCGGGACGAAATGAACATGGGGCGTACTGCCCGTTACAGGTCAGTGATATTCGGGAAGCCATCCCTTGTGAGCCTCGATGAGATCATCGCAAAGAGATACGATGTCGTCAATGGAAAGCTCTGCGGCAGTGTGAGGATCCATCATCGCCGCCTGGTATATGGTCTCGCGCTTTTTGGTGACAGCCGCCTCGATGGTAAGGAGCTGAACGTTGATGTTGGTACGGTTCATAGCAGCCAGCTGTTCGGGAAGACGTCCGATATGCGTGGGCTGTATGCCGAGTCTGCCGACAAGGCAGGGGACCTCAACGCACGCCTCGGCGGGCAGGTTGTCGATAAGACCGGTATTTATCACGTTGCCGCCGATGCGGTAGGGCGTATCGGTGACAACCGATTCCATTATGCGGGAAGCATATTCGTTCGAGCGCTTGTGCGTGAAATCAGCCTCAAGCGTCTCACGCGCCTTTGCCCACTGCTCCTCGTGCTTTTCACAGCGGCGGGGATATTCGTCAAGAGGGATGCGGTATCTCTCGATAAGCTCCGGATACTTGCTCTTGATAAAGAAAGGATTGTACTCCGCGTTATGTTCGCTGGACTCGGTAACATAATAACCGAGACGGCGTATGTACTCAAAGCGGACAAGATCATTGAAGTCTTCGGGCGGATTGTCAAGTATCTCAAGGGCGCGGCGGCGGATCTCGGGATAGAGGTCAACGCCGTTGGCATCCTTTATTTCAAGGAGCCATGCCATATGGTTGATACCTGCTATCTTTTCGGTCAGAGGTCTGGCAACGTCATCTGCCATACCGACCTTTTTGAGAAGGGACTTGGTGCAGACCTGAACGCTGTGGCACAGCCCCACCGTGCGCACGCCGGTGTAGCGCTCCATGTATCCCGCAAGCATCGCCATAGGGTTGGTATAGTTGAGGAAGAGCGCGTTCGGGCAGACCGCAAGGATGTCCTCGGCAAAATCTTCAAGCACCGGGATGGTGCGGAGGGCACGGAAGATACCGCCGATACCGAGCGTATCTGCGATCGTCTGACGGAGTCCGTACTTTTTCGGCACCTCAAAATCGGTCACCGTGCAGGGCTTGTAAAGACCGACCTGTATGGCGTTCACAACGAAATCCGCTCCGCGGAGCGCCTCGCGTCTGTTTTCAACGCCGCAGTATTTCACGATCTTTGCGCGGTCCTCGTTGATGTTGTGATTGAGAGCATGAATGATACGGTAGCTTTCTTCAAGACGTACCGGATCGATATCATACATCGCGATCTCAAAATCATGCAGGGCATCGCACATCATCATGTCGCCGATAACGTTCCGTGCAAAAACGGAACTGCCGGCTCCCATAAATGTCATTTTTCCCATGATTGTGATCTTTGCCGATCGGGGCGTTCCCGACCGACACCTTTCTTTCTTGTTGTAAGCCGCAAGGCATTACTTATAGTAAGTATACAACAAAAAGACTATTCCGTCAATAGAAATCGTAAATAATTTTCCAAAATTGAAATAAGCGACTCCTTTATATCTATTGAAAGATGACCCGCAATATGATATAATGTTATGGAACTTTGCGCCAAACAAAATAACATTGAGCGGAGGAGCGCGTATATGAACAAAAAGGTCATCGTCACCGGAGGCACACGCGGGATCGGCGCCGCGTGCGTACGCCGCTTTTACCGTGCGGGATATGACACGGCAGCCATATACCGTCAGAACGATGCCGCCGCCGAAGCGCTTTTCCGCGAGCTATACCGGGGAGAAGGCTCTCC
>CATYWI010000116.1 GCA_958414155.1 uncultured Anaerotruncus sp.
CCGGGGCTTGGCATCAGGGGCAAAATGCTCTCTCTCAAGCCGCTCGGCGGGCATGACGATGCCAACGGTCTTTGGTACTGCACCTTTCCCAAGGGACAGACCGGCGTATATTCGATAGGCGGAGGGTACTACTACTTCTCCTATGAAAAGCGCACCGACCGCGACGGTGAAAAGTATTTTTCGTCCGATGTAAAGCTTTGCCGATACACGGGCGAGGGCGACGTCCTTTTTGAGGTCGTCGAATAAACAAACGGGAAAGGAAAACGATCATGCTTTTATCAACACAGACATCTCTTATGACATCCCGTCTCGGCTACGAGGAGGGCGTGCTCGCATTGAAGCGCGCGGGCTACGATGCGCTTGACTTCTCGCTTTTTTCAATGACCCGCAACGATTCCCCCTATGTTACCGAGGGCTGGCGCGAATATGTTGAGGCGCAGCGCAGATTTGCCGATGCCAACGGCATAGTCTTCAACCAGTCGCACGCTCCGTTCTCCTTCCGCTGGGACGATGCCACTGTGCGTGAGGAGATAGCCCAGCCGCGTGTGCTGCGTTCTCTTGAGATAGCCGCCATGATGGGTGTCAAGGCGATAGTGGTCCATCCGCTTCACTACTGCGAGTATCTGGGTCACGAAAAGGAGATGCACGAGCTGAACCTTGAATACTACCGCTCTATGATTCCCTACTGCCGCGAGTACGGCATTCAGGTAGCCGTTGAAAACATGTGGCAGAACGAGCGCCGCCGCCGTATAATCTCATACGATGTTGCCGCGCGTCCCGAGGAGCTTGCCGCGTTTATCGACGAGCTTGACAGCGAGTGGGTAACGGCTTGTCTCGATCTCGGCCACTGCGGTCTTGTCGGCGAGGATGCAGCCGCTTCCATACGGGTACTCGGTCACGACCGTCTCGGTGCGCTTCATGTTCACGACAACAACTATCGCGAGGACACTCACACCCTGCCCGGTATCGGTCTTATGGACTGGAACGGCATTTGTGCCGCTCTGCACGATATAAACTACAAGGGCGAGTTCACCTTTGAGGCGGACAACTTCCTGCGCAATTTCCCGAACGACTATCTTGAGCGTGCCGCCGCCTTCATGGTCCAGACCGGCCGCTACCTTATTTCTAAAATTGGGTGACGTTTCTACAGAGTCTGATCTTCATACCCCGACCGTGAAGTTAGTACAAACTCTTATCTACTGCACGTCTTTAGTTACATCGGAACATGGAGCAGCTTGTCGGTGAAGTAAGAAAAGATTTATATCAGACTTCACGTCTTAAGTTTCTTCATAACATGAAGTAGCTATCCGGCGAACAGAGGGCAGATTTTTATCTGCTCTCTGTTTTTGGTTTCTGCAAAGAAAGAATAATAATGAAGATTTTCGCGTCAGCGGAAATCCACCTTAAACCCGCGAAGCGGGATATCACCTTTCTGTCACGCACATGCGTGACAGAAAGATATCACACTGCGCCGGCGGTATATCACATTCTGCTTCGCAGAAGCAGAATATATCACCGCTATTTGTGCTTTCATATTGACAATTTTCATTCCGTGTGGTAAAATAAAAGCACAAATTAGAACGGTCGTTTGATAACGGACGCAAGGAGGTAGCGGGATGAAGATCGCAGGTTCAAAGCTTCTTTCCGGCATGCGCCGCAAGCAGGAAAGCACCAAGGACAACATAAGAACATCCACCTTCCGTTTGCTTGCCGAGCGCGGATACGCCAACATATCCATGCGTGATATTGCTGCGGAGGCGGGTGTGGCGCTGAGTCAGATAGCCTACTATTATCATTCAAAGGACACCCTCATTTCTGCGGTCGCCAGCGAGGCTGTGGACCGCTTTGTTGAAGGCTTTGACTGTGCGCTCGACGCACCGGGGGGCGATCCCCTTGCGGCTGCGCGCGATTACTTTGCCCGCATTTCATGCGGCGGCGAGGGGAGCGAGCTGTGGCGCGTAGTGCTTGACTTTGTGGGGCAGGCGAGTTGGGTCCCTGCGTTCCGCGACAGCATAAACGAGTTTTTCACCCGGCTTTCGGGAATACTTGACGAAAAAATAAACAGCTCCGACTGTGCAAAAATAAACGCCCGCGAAACGATAGGAGCGCTTTTCGGCTCATCGGTGATGCGCCTTTATGCCGCGGGAGTATGACCTTTACCGATACGGAGGATTATTTCAGATGAAGATTGCAATAATATGTGATGTACTTGGCAAGGAAAACAACGGCACCACCGTGGCGGCAATGAATCTTATCCGCTCGCTCAAGGCAAAGGGACACGAGGTGCGCGTGGTCTGTCCCGATGAGGACCGCCGCGGCGACGAGGGTTTTTACATTGTCAAAAAGATAAATTTCGGTATATTCAACGATTACATTGAGGAAAACGGCGTGGTGATATCACGCCCTGATGAGGATACGCTGCGCACCGTCATACAGGGCGCCGATGTGTGCCACCTTGTCACGCCGTTCTTTCTGGCGCACAAGGGAATGGAGATCGCACGCGAGTACGGCGTGCCGATAACGGCGTCCTTCCACTGTCAGGCTGAGAATATCTCAAGCCACCTGTTCCTCATGAATTCCACCCGTTTCAACACCAAGATGTACAAGACCCTTTACAGCTATGTTTACAGATACTGCACGGCGGTGCATTATCCCACGCAGTTCATCTGCGATGTGTTTGAGCGCGAATGCGGGCATACTACCAACCATTATGTTATTTCAAACGGCGTCGGCAAGGAATTCGTACATCGGCCGGAGCCAAAGCCCGCGGAATTCGCCGATAAAAAGGTCGTTCTTTTCACCGGGCGCTATTCGCGCGAGAAGTGCCACAAGGTGCTGATAGACGCCGTCGCGCTCACTCGCGATCCCGGGCGGATAAAGCTCGTGTTTGCGGGGTGCGGTCCGCTTGACGAAAAGCTGCACGAATATGCGCGCGAGGTGCTTCCGGCGGACGATCAGCCGCTTTTCGGCTTTTTCTCGCGTCCGGAGATGCTCCGCGTGCTGAATTATGCCGATCTTTACGTTCACCCTGCCGAGATAGAGATCGAGGCGATAGCCTGCCTTGAGGCGATAAAGTGCGGTCTTGTGCCTGTCATCGCCGACTCGCCGCGCTCGGCAACGCGCTATTTTGCGCTTGGCGAGAAGAATCTGTTCAGATACGATTCTCCCGAGGAGCTTGCCTCTCGTATAGATTACTGGCTTGACGACCCGGAGGCGATGGAGCGCTGCCGCCGCGCCTACGAGGGCTACTCGGCGCAGTTCGACCGTGATGTGTGCATGGACCGGATGGAGGGCATGCTCCGCGACGCAGCGGCGACAAAATAAATATTTTGCAAAGCAAAATATATCATACGGCGCCAGCAAATATATCATATCGCAATACATTTACCGTTTACACGTATTTGCCGATCACACCACAGTACAAGAAAGGTCTTTTTCATGGCTCTTTTCACAAAAGAAAAGAAATCCGCCCCGTCTGTCAGGACTGTCGAATTCACCGACGAAAAAAAACAACGATTTTGCCGCGCGGAGGCGCAGTGCCGCAGTCATTGGCGGCTGCCGCAATTTTTACGGTGCGCTTGAGGATAGCATACGCTCCGGTCACGCCGTGACCATTTATCCCGAGGCGCACATATGGCCCTACTGCAATTTCATACGCGATTATCCCTACGGTTCGTTCATGTACACGAAAAGGCTTGACGTACCGGCGGTCGGCTTTACCGTTACCTGTCGCCGCCGTCGAGTGCGCCATGCGCGACGAGCTGCGCGACCGCATACACGGATTTATGACCGATACGGTGAATTCGAACGGAAGCTACGAATATATTGCATACAGAAAAAAAAGATGATACCGACATGGTGGGATGATCGTCCCGACCTGCCGGAAGGAGGCATTGTGATAAAATGAAGGTCTGCCTTTTCAACGATTCCTTCCCGCCGCTTATCGACGGTGTGGTGAATACCGTGGTGAATTATGCCACGGTGATACAGAAAAAATACGGCGACGTGCTCGTAGCGACGCCGAAATACCCGGGCGTAAAGGATGAATACCCCTTTGCTGTTTTGCGCTATCCGAGTATAAACACGGTGCGCATGGTCGGTTACCGCACAGGCAATCCCTTTGATGCCGTTGCCATGCGCCGTATGTCGGATTTTGCGCCGGACATTCTGCATTCGCATTGCCCAATGGCGTCGCTGTTCATGGCGCGTGAGCTGCGCAACCTTACCGGCGCGCCGATAATCCTTACCTACCATACCAAATTCGATATCGATATCAAGCGCGCGCTGAAGATAGGCTCTATCTCCGACGCCGCCATACGCGCAGTGGTCGAGAATATCGCCGCCGCCGATGAGGTATGGGCGGTCAACGAGGGCGCGGGCGAGAACCTGAAAGGCCTCGGTTTTGAGGGCGAGATACACATAATGCCTAACGGAGTGGAATATCCGCAGGGCGCGGCTCCGGAGGAGGAGACTGCCGCGGTGCGCCGCGACTACGGCATTCCCGCCGACCGCCCGGTCTTCCTTTTTGTCGGGCGCATGATGTGGTACAAGGGGCAGAGGATAATCATTGACGGTCTTAAAAGGATAAAGTCCGCGGGACATGCCTTTACGATGCTTTTTGTGGGCGACGGTTCCGACTTTGACGACATAAAAAAATACGCAGCCGATTCCGGTCTTGCCGCCGACTGCATATTCACCGGCGCGGTGCGCGACCGCGAAAGGCTGCGCGCCATATATTCGCAAAGCGACATGTTCCTGCTCCCGTCGGTCTTTGACAACAACCCGATAGTGGTCAAGGAGGCGGCGGCGTGCGGCACGGCAAGCGTGCTTGTGGCGGGGTCAAGCTCCGCCGATGGCGTCAGCGACGGCAAAAACGGGCTTCTCATAGGTGAGGACGCCGATTCTATGGCGGCAGCGCTTTTGCGTATATGCACCGAGCCGGGGCTGGCGGTGCGTCTGGGCGACGCCGCGATGCACGACCTTTACGTGTCGTGGGAGGATCAGATCGACACCGCGGTCGGACGCTACCACGAGCTGATAGAAATGAAGAACCGTGGCGAGCTTGAGCCGCGCCGCGCAAAGCTGGACCGTGCCATTGCCACGCTCAGCGAGATACAGAACGGAGTTGACCGCGTGCGTGATTTCTTTACCGGCACGGGGCAGATATTCTGAGATAAGTAAAAACAAAAAGAGGTAATTCAAATTGAGTGAGATACCCGGCGCACTGCTTGAGGCGCTTATCGACACCGCCAAGCTGTTGCCGATACTTTTTCTGACATATCTTGCGATGGAGGCGATCGAGCATTACGCGGGCGAGCGCACATACGCATGAATAAAAAAGGCGCGGGGAGCGGGACCGCTTCTCGGAGCTCTT